>JAZFYO010000475.1:0-2368 GCA_036443615.1 Binatia bacterium
AGCCCTCCGGTAGAGAGGTGATCTTGTCCCCGTGGCTCATCCAGACCCGAACGGGATCATTCCGCGGGAGCCCGTAAAACAGATCCGTGTCTTGGTCGATGATCAGGTTGGTGAGACCGTATTCACGCCTGTTCGATCTTGCCACCTCCCCGCATCCCGACTGGTTGATGATTCCCAATCCATAGCAAATGCCCAGGAAGGGAACACGGAGGCTGAAGAGGTCTCTTTTTACCTGGGGAGCGCTTTCCTGATAGACGCTGGCAGGACCACCGGAGAGGATAATCCCTTCGGGTTGGAGGCCATTGATTTTTTTCAGAGAGATGTTGAAGGGATGGATTTCGCAGTAGACGTTAGCCTCGCGGATGCGCCGTGCTATGAGCCGGGTGTATTGGGAGCCAAAATCTAGGATGAGGATCATTCGGCCCTGTAATTGGGAGCCTCTTTGGTGATGAAGACATCATGGACGTGCCCCTCTCTCAATCCGGCCAAGGTGATTTGTATAAAGCGAGCCTTCGTGCGCACGTCCTGAACGGTTTGGCACCCTAGGTAGCCCATGCCCGCTCGCAGTCCTCCGACTAACTGATGAATGTTGAAGGAGAGGGATCCTTTGTAAGGTATCTGGCCTTCTATCCCTTCGGGCACCAGCTTCATCTCTTCTTCCACATCTCCCTGTCCGTAGCGGTCTCTGCTCCCTTCCTTCATGGCGCCCACGGAACCCATGCCCCGGTAGACTTTGTAGGTCCTTCCCTGATAGAGAATGGTCTCGCCGGGGCTCTCTTCGGTTCCCGCGAAGAGACTGCCGATCATTACCGAATGGGCGCCGGCGGCCAGGGCCTTGGTGATGTCGCCTGAGAATTTGATCCCCCCGTCCGATATGATGGGTATGTTGCGCCGCTCAGACACCTTCGAACAGTTGGCTATGGCCGTGAGCTGCGGGATTCCCACTCCTGAAATGACTCGGGTTGTGCAGATGGAGCCCGGTCCCACTCCAACCTTCACGCCATTGACCCCGGCCTCGATTAAGGCAAGGGTTCCCTCCTCCGTCGCCACGTTGCCGCCCACGAGATCCAGATTGGCATAGTGACGCCGAATGTAGGAAACCAGATCGATAACGTTCTTCGAGTGACCGTGTGCCGTATCCACGGCAATCAGGTCTGCCCCCGCCCTGACCAGGGCCTCTACTCTCTCCTCGTGGTCCGACCCTACGCCCACGGCTGCTCCCACTCGCAATCGCCCCCTTTCATCCTTGCAGGCGAAGGGGTACTGGGTTTTCTTCTCGATGTCTTTGACCGTAATCAGACCCTTCAGTTGAGATTGCTCGTCCACTACCAGGAGCTTCTCGATCCGGTGGCGGTGGAGGATTTCCTTGGCCTCCTCGAGATCCACTCCCGGCCTTGCGGTAATCAGTTTCTCCTTGGTCATGACCTCCGATACGGGCCGGTCCAGGCGTCGTTCAAAACGCAGGTCACGATTGGTCAGGATCCCCACCAGGCGACGTCCTTGGATCACCGGGAGCCCCGAAATCTTGTATTTGCCCATGATCTCCTGAGCCTCTGCGATCTTCTGATCCGGCTCTACCGTGATCGGGTCCGTAATCATACCGCTCTCGAACTTTTTTACCTTTTCGACTTCATTGGCCTGGGCCTTCACCGACATATTGCGATGAATGAACCCGATTCCCCCTTCCTGAGCCATCGCAATGGCTGTGCGCCATTCGGTTACCGTGTCCATGGCGGCGCTGAGGAGAGGGACGTTCAGCTTGATCCGTTCAGTCAAGTGCGTAGAAACATCGGTGTCTTTGGGGAGGATGGAGGATTGCGCTGGGGCTAACAGGACATCATCAAAGGTCAGGCCCAATGGCAGAATTTCCTGGTTTAGCATAGCTCACTTCCGAACCAGAGTAAAAAAAACCCAGACCGAGGCCTGGGTTTTTTTACTGGCTGCGTCTTCGCACCAATCATATTATTTTCTAGCAGGTATCAAGTTTCTTGGCAAGGCCATTTGGGCTCTACCGTGAAAAGTGTGGTTCCGCGAGTTGAGAACCCCAGTCCTGGCAAGGGATTGAGCGTGCCTTTACAGGAGCTGCCATCCCTTCCCCTCGATCTTCCCCCGTCGAGAGCCTCTGGGTCGAACGATCGGGGTGGTGAGCAATGTCGAACCACGCTTCAGTGGCCCCTCGGCGGGAAGCCTTAGCCCCGATCCGACATCAATTCGCAGGTCGCAATAATACTGCGGCGTACGAGACGTAGACTTTCTACGCGTTCTATCAAAAGAATCTCGGATCGGGATTAGCTGCTCGCCTCGGGCAGCCTCGAAACTCGCTACGCTCAAACACTCGATGCTGCTTTTCCTCAGCTTCGCAGAGGCT
>JAZFYO010000476.1:0-13474 GCA_036443615.1 Binatia bacterium
TCACACACCGCAAAAACCCCCTCAGTTACGGTTTGTTCTGCGGGCTAATAGAGGATTATCCCCGTGACCAGAGGCAACACGGCATCGTATCAACCACCTACGCCTCCCGTTCTCAGATGTGCTGAACGAGTACAGCACCTTGATGCGGAATCCTTTCGGCATTAGAATGGGGGCCGGAAAGGGATGCCCGGTTACTTTCTCACATTCTCAGTTCCCCACACGCATTCCTCCCTGAAGCGGTTTTGTTTATGCGCAAGCTGGATCTAGGCAGTAAAAGGCAGGTCGATAAGAGTCCAAGAATCAGAAAGGAGATCCTGGTTAAGGGAATCGTCCAGGGAGTGGGCTTTCGCCCGTTCATCTATAACTTGGCCCGCTCCTTACGACTCAAAGGATATGTCCTGAATTCCTCTGAAGGAGTCGTTATCGATGTAGAAAGTCAAGACGCCGCCATGGAGAGCTTTGTAAGAGCCATTGAAGAGAATCCCCCGCCTTTGGCCAAAATCGAGCAGATCAGCACAAGAACCCTTCCCACTGTCGGCTACGATTCATTTCTAATAAGGGAAAGCCTTCCTCAGGAAGGGAAGTTTGTGTTGGTCTCTCCGGACATTGCGACGTGTCCTAAATGTCTCTCTGAATTGATGGACAGGGCCGATCGTCGGTATGGCTACCCTTTCACCAACTGCACCAATTGCGGACCGCGGTACACCATCATTCAGGATATCCCCTATGACAGGGCAAAGACTACCATGACAAAATTCATGATGTGTCCTCCATGTCAGCGGGAGTATGAGGACCCCTCAGACCGAAGGTTTCATGCCCAGCCCAATGCCTGTCCTCAGTGTGGCCCCAGCCTTCGCCTCCTTGCTTCGAGTTCTACTGAAAGTATCGACTCTTGGCCTTCCGATTCCAGGCATCCCTCCGTCGCACCCTTACAAGATGTTCGCTCCTTGCTTAAATTGGGGAAGATAGTGGCCATCAAAGGCCTAGGCGGTTTTCATCTAGCCTGTGATGCAGAGAATAATTCGGCGGTCAAGCGGCTTCGGAATCGGAAGAGGAAAAGCGACAAGCCCTTTGCCTTGATGTCTCGGGAAATTGCCTCGATCGAGAGGTATTGTGAAGTCTCAGAAACGGAAAGGAAGATTCTCGAAGATCCCCAAAAGCCCATCGTCCTTCTGCGGAAGCTGAAGGTAAACAGGATCTCAAAACATGTGGCTCCCGGTAACAACTACTTAGGAGTAATGCTCCCCTATACCCCTTTGCATTACCTCTTGTTTGGCGATTTCTTGACCACCCTGGTCATGACCAGCGGCAATCTGAGCGAAGAGCCAATTGTGACGAGCAATGAGGACGCCTTGGAAACACTATCGAAGATCGCCGACTATTTCCTATTCCATAATCGGGACATCTACATGCGCGTGGACGACTCTGTGGTGCGGGCCTATGAGGAGAGAGAGAGGGTGATCAGAAGTTCCAGGGGATTTGCCCCCCATCCTATTGATATGGGTAGAGAGCTTCCGGAGATCCTCGCCTGCGGCGCAGAGTTGAAGAACACCTTCTGCTTGACCAAAGGCCGCTATGCCATATTGAGCCAACACATAGGGGATTTAGCAAACTACGAAACCCTTTTCTTTTTCGAGGAGACCCTAAAGAATTTGAAAAAGCTCTTCCGAGTCGAGCCTAAGATCGTGGCATATGATCTGCACCCGGAGTACCTAAGCACGAAGTTTGCTCTGCAGCAGAGTGGTGTAAAACTGGTAGGAGTCCAACATCACCATGCCCATATTGCAGCCTGCATGGCGGAGAATCATTTAAGGGAGAAGGTCATCGGGATTGCCTTTGACGGAACAGGCTACGGGACCGATGGGCAGATCTGGGGAGGCGAATTCCTGGTCGCTGATTTCGGCGGCTTTGAGCGCCGGGGACAGTTTAGGTACCTCCCCCTACCGGGTGGGGATTCCGCCATCAGGGAGCCGTACAGAATGGCCGTCAGTTACCTCTATGATACTTTTGGACCGGAGTTCAGAGATCTGGGGATCGAGCTTCTTGAGAGGATAAGCGGGAAGAGGATTGAGATTATCGTGAAGATGATCGAGAGGAGGATAAATACCGTATTAACGTCCAGCTGCGGAAGGCTCTTCGACGCTGTTTCCTCCCTGATCGGGGTCATGGATGAGATAAACTATGAAGCGCAGGCTGCCATTGAACTAGAGATGGTGGCGGACAGCGCCGTTGATGAACTTTACCCTTATGAAATCCTGAATACGGACCTTTTGGTGATCGATTGCCGGACGATGATCAAAGGGATCATCGATGACCTGCGTGGGAAAGTGGGAAAAGGGGTCATTTCAGCCAAGTTTCATAATGCCCTAGCATCCATGATCCTTGACATGTGTAAAAAGATCAGAGCGAGTGTAAAGATAGATAAGGTATGTCTCAGCGGCGGGTGCTTTCAAAATATCTATCTATTGGATAAGACCCTCAATGGATTGAGAAGGAATGGATTTGAAGTCTTTATCCACGAGAAAGTTCCACCAAATGACGGAGGAATATCCTTGGGACAGGCCATAATCGCTAATGAAAAGGCCCACTCAATTTTGGGCTCCAGCGAGGCAGATGCATGATGCATAAGGAGGCCGTCTGTGTTTAGATATCCCCGGCAAATCTTGGGAGAGAGAATGGAGAGGAGAGTGGAGCGTAAAGAGATGATCCCTTGCTTCAGTCGGTTTCCGCATGACGGCAAGGCGACTCGGGTGGACAATCGTCGTGGTTGTGATGGGCTCCAAGGGGGTTAAAATCGTCAACGAATCTTCTCTTGGCCTCACGATGACCCATGTCAGTCAGTCGATACCGTGCCTGAGAAGACTGCTGGTCGTCCTGCCCTATAGACTCGATATAGCCCTCCTTTACAAGCCGATCGAGGTGCCTCCGCATCTTCGGTTCATCTAAATCTAAGAAGGTGAGGAGGTCGCTCGTAGTGATCTCCATTCTAGATCCCTGTGCCCGGAGCCAGTACATCACTTCCAGGATCTCATCTCGCCAGTGAAGGGCTTGAAGAGGATCCTCTTGATCAATCTCGCCTTGGCTCATGTCACTCGAAATGGATCATTCTCCCGGAAAAGGTTTAACAAAACTCCAGAGGCGTGATGGTTTCCAACGAGAGCACTGCCATCTCTTTCAACACATCCAGAAACTTCTGCAATTTTGGTTCCATTTGCCATCGGTGCAACTCAATCTCTTCCAGTTCCCTTAAGAGTGCTTGAGAGCTCCCTATCATGGGCTGAGCCTCCACGCCCTCAAGCGGCAGGTAGTTGCCACACTCGCAATGGATTAAAAGGTGGGGGAATTTTTCCTCCGCCTTCTCCTCCCAATGGCGGATGGTGACACCGGGCGCCGTGTATTCTTTGACCTCAGCACCGGCTACATATTTGGCGACCCACGCCCTGAACTCATGGAAGGTGTTGTAGTTTCCGGGCGACCTCTCCTCCTCGCCGACACGGATATGCATATCGCCCGATTGGATCTCCCCCTGTCCTCGCTCACCGTTATCGTTTCCGTTTCCGCTGTTATTTCCGTTCTGCCATACGGCCACCACCTCCGAGCCGGCCCGCTTTTCCGGTTCTCCCGCTTGGCCATGCCCACTGAGTACTTTTGTCAGTTCATCCATGACCCGGGACACATCCAATCCTCCCTCTTCTGCGACTCTGATATGTTTGGAGGCTAAATCATAATCCTTTGCGTAGTAATAGGCGATCGCCAGATTGTAATGCGCCTTGGCATTGTCGGGACTGAGCTCTACAGTTTTTTCGTATTCTCGGATAGCCTCTTGCAGGAGGCCTTTCTTATAATAAGCCATGCCGAGATTAAAGTAAGCCTCCGCCAAATCGGGGCTGAGCTCTACAGCTTTCTTATATGCCGGGATGGCCAGGTCCAGCACTCCTTTTCTTGCAAAAGCAACCCCAAGATTCAAATGGGCAACTGCTAAATTTGAGTTTATCTCTATGGCTCTTTTATGGTGAAAGATGGCTGGACCAAACAAGCCCTTTCTCTCATAGACAGAACCCAGGCTCGTGAAGGCCAGCGCATAATCAGGGTCGATCTCAATAGCCCTTTTGTACTCTGCGATGGCTTCCTCGAACTTGTCGATCTCGTCATAAAATGAGGCTTTCTCATAATGATTGTACGCTTCAATTTTTAGCTCACCCGCCAATATTTTTTGGACAATCTCGAGATTGATTCGTGAATGGTGATAGGACGGGTCGATCGCCAGGGCCTTCTTGAATTCCTCGACCGCTTCCGAATATTGACCTGTTTTGAAATAAAGCCTTCCGAGATTGTTGTGGGTGTCGGTATAGTGCGGGTTAATCTCCAGAGCCTCCTTATATTCGGAAAGAGCTTCGTCTGCTCTAAATCCTTCTCCATAGCGAATCGCTTGAGCGTTGTATTCATAGGCGCATCCCAGATTAAAGTGCGCCATAGCGTCTCTTGGATTAATTTCCAAGGCCTTCTTGTACTCCACGATGGCGTCTTCCCATCGGCCCTGCTGAGCATAAGCCACCCCAAGATTGGAATGGGCCACACCGTCCGTTGGATTGCGCTCGACCGCCTTTTGGAATTTTGAGATGGTCTCGTCCGGCTTCACCGTTGCGGAAGAAGCCAATCCAGGTGGGGAACTGTGAGGGTCTTCAGGATTTTCAATGATGGACACGGTTCAGTCCCCTGCGCCAGGGGCGGGGAGGGCTACCTTGATAACCCCCTCCTCAACAATCAGGGGGAAGGGCTCAAGATGCAGCTCGGGGTTGGTGAGGCAAGCCCCCGCGCGCTTGATGTCATAACTATATCCATGGTGAGGACAGGTCAGGGTGTATCCGGCCAGAAGCCCCTTGTCCAGTGGTAGTTGCTGATGCGCACAGCGATTCCTGTAAGCGAAGAACCTGTCCTGTACGTGGCACAAAAGCAGGTTCACCCCGTTGATATCCATCGCCTTCATCCTGACCCGCTGAAGCTCGGTGAGACTGCCGAGGGGCGTCCAGCTGCTGCTGGCTTCAAGACCAACGGCCTTAAGCTTTGCCTCCTTGATTTCTTCAAGCCCCGGATCCGCCTCAGGTTTCGGCGGTGGCGTGACCCCTTCCACCTCAATGCCCACAAGATCCGGCGCCGCCTCATGCAGCGCCTTTTCTATACCCAACTTTAAGGTGGCGGTGGAGGAAGGACAGGTGTGGCAGCTTCCCACTAACCGCAACTTTGCCACACCATTTTCTACACCCAGGAATTCTACTTCACCCCCATGGGACTGAAGATAGGGACGGATCTTGTCCAGCCCTCCGATCACTCTGGTCTCCAGATCGTCCGGAATGAGGTCATGAATGCGCAGAACTGTTCTGACGACCTCGTCCTGGGTCATCGCCGCCAGAGTCTCTTTGCCCGAAGGGCTGGATTGCAGAACCTGAAGCATCTTCTTTAGGGCCTCTCCATACAATACTAACGTCGCTTGGAGAAACGCCATGGCCTTCTCACGGGCAACGGGATCCGGAAGCGACTCCATCTCCTGGATCAGGACGTCCAACCGCTCGGCCAGATCCGCGGAACCCTCTTCTCTTTGGGCCTTCTCTTCAGCCATATACGCTTGTGCCTAGACTATGCCGACCTCTTCCCGCACCATTTGGGTGACCTTCTCCACCGCCTCCTCTATCCCCGGGGTAAAACCTTCTCCCCAGGAGTCATTCTCAGGTTCCACCTCGATGACAACGACATTCTCCGGCAAGGCCTGGTAAAAACGGCCTAGGATCAGCAAGCTATCCAGACTGATCACACCGGCCACCCCTTCCCCCATCCTCCCCTGGATCTCCTCCTCGTCGGGGAGAGTTCCGTCTCGTCTATATTTGTGGATGGTTCCCGCTGGTCGGTTCCTCTTCACCGCTCCGATGAGAATGATCTTTCCGTACTTCTTCTCGGTGAGTTTCTGAATAACGGCGACGGGCCCGTAGCTTAGGTCTTCCAACTCCACATTCTGGGGCCACTCAAGAAGCTGAAGTCTTTTGACCATCTCCGGGCCAAAGGAGAGGTCTCGTAAGACAGTATACCCAACGCCCGCAACAAGAACCTTCAAAAGCCGGCCCCAAAGTTTCTCCCATGGAGCTCTGTCTCATCCTCTAGACCGCAGGCGCAACTGATGACGTCCCGGGTAATAACCCTTTCGGGAATACCCGTCCCGGTGTAGATATGTGTTGTGCAGGGCATGCAGGGGTCGAAGCTGCGGATGGTCCTCTGGATGTCTATGCCCTTGAAATCCTCAGGCGTTGAGAAGCTTTCCAGGATCGGAGAGTTCAAAGCCGCTTCCTCATAAGGCCCGTGCTTGCCGAAGGGATCCACAGGGGAGGCATTCCAGGTGGAAGGGGTGAGGATCTGGTAGTTCTTGATTTTCCCGTTTTCTAATATCACATGGTGGGTCAGATAGCCTCTGCCGGCCTCCCAGAATCCGACCCCTACCTGTGTGCCGCTCTGGGGGAGCTTGAATTTGGTATGGGCTTTTGTTTCACCCTTCCTCAGAAGCTCGAAGGCTTTGGTGAGATTCACCATGGCAATCAGGCACATCCAGGGCATGCAGTAGGCCCGTCCACGGTTTCGCTCGATGGCGTTCAAGGTGTCCGGGATCTTCCACTCCAGCTCCATTTCCGGCAATTGGGCTTTGGGCAGACGCATCTTCAAGCTGTGTCCGGTGGCCTCAATGTATGGATTTTCCGGCTGTTTTTTGGCCATGGCCGTGATCCAGAGCCTGGCATAACACCCTGCCTCCATCACCGTCCTGTCCCACCGGGGCGAAGTGGCCCAGGTGTATTTCTCCTTGAAGCTTCTGCCCACTGGCTTGGGTTTGGTCTCCTTGTTCCAGGGATGGTTGGGGCTCAAAGGACCTCCCGCGGGGTCTGTCTTCATGGCGTGGCCATTCCACTTGTCGTAGAAAGAATGCTCAACAAACTCTTCAATCCCTATATTTATCTTTTGTAGCTCGGTCGTCCTCAGCTCGCCATTGATAACGACCCCTGGGGTAGCCCAGCGCCTCTCCCCCCACTTGCTGCAGTTTTTGTAGGTGGCGTCATAGGCGTCGGGGTCGTCAAATACGCCCGTGCCGATCATGTTCACAGGCCTTGCGCCCACCTGTTTGTACCTTGGATTTTGATCGTAGAAGAAGTCAAAGATGTCATCCCAGAGAGCAACCACCTTTTTCGAGTAGTCAAAGAGCTTTACCAGCCTGGTGTAATAATCGTTAAAGGTAGTAAATGTAAGGGTTGTCGTGACACCGCCAGGAACCAGGGTGGAGGGATGCGGGTACTTGCCATACATAAAGCAGCACATCTCCCGTGCCAGGCGGGTGATCTCGAAGGCCTCAAGGTAAAGTTTGCCGCTCAGAGGGTTCAAGCCCGTCATGATCTCTCCGATGGTCTTAAAGCCATGAATATCCTGGTGAGGAGCTGAGGTTTTCTGGGCCTGTTCCCAGATCTCCGGGTTGGTCTTCTTTACGATCATCTCGGAGTAGTCAGGGCCAGCCAGCAGGAACAAGTGCAGAGGATGGTCGTAGAGGAACTCGGCGGTCTCGCCCAGGTTCCTGGCCACAACGCCCATGGGCGGCGGCACAACCGGGAAGGCCATCTCCAGGGCCATAGAAGAGCAGGTTGAGTGGACTCCGCCGCAAACACCACAAGCCCGGCTCGAGATATCGATGGCATCGCGGGGATCCCTTCCTTTCAGGATGACTTCGTATCCTCGAAAGAGGGTCGCCATGGAATGGGCCTCCATGACTTTTCGCTCTCTCAAGTCGCAGCGGGTGTGAAATCCGAGGGCTCCGGCGACCCGGGTGATCGGATCAATGATGTGTTCCGTGATGTGGGGTTCAGGCACCGCCGCAGGGCCTGGATTTCCAGGGTTTCCGGGGTTCCCCTTTTTGGGTTCGTAACCATAAGGATCCTCTGCGTCAGACCTAAGGTAGGCTTTGCCTTGCTCGTCAAATTCCACCGGCAGGTTTTTAAAACACATAATTCATCCCCCTTTACCTGGTGATCAAAGTTTTTTACCGGCTGAAGCCAGATCGGCATGCACTCTTTTCAGCCCATCCCTGAGAGGAACGAAAGAGTTGTTGATCCCCTCAATCGACGGTTTAAGGGGAGCGGTCTGGGTATCAATAGCCCTCACTCCCATAGCAATCTTGCCCATGCTCCTTTCAACACCTGTGAGAGCGTTCAGGATCTTGGAGAGACAAACCGCTAAAGCTACCAGAAGCACGACAAGCGAAAGCCCTGAGGCGATGGTGAGAAGCAGAACGGTCTTATAAACAATAGCCAGGGCCACAACGACCACAAGGGCAATGACAGCGAAGACAGTGAACCACACCATTACGCAACCTCCCTATCTATTTCCCGACTTTTCTCTCAATAGAAGCCGCCGCCTCATCGATCGATTTGGCAGTGGAGAGGATCTCTCCCACCAAGCTCTTGGTGGTCTGGAGCAGCCTGATGAAGGCGGTGTGATTAACGATGTTCACCGCAGCGGGCAATGTCCTTTTGGCATGATCTTCGATCTTCTTGGCCATCTGCACGACGCGGTTAAGCAGACCCCAGGCCACAAGCGTTAGGATGAGGGCAACGAATAGAGAAATCCACCAAACGACCGCCACAGAGACAGGCATTATCTTAATCCCCCTGCCACAGGTTGAAGTTTTTTGTCAGCCCCTCCCAGATGGGCGTTTATGGATTTCAACCCTTTCTCAACAGATTCCAGGCCCACATTTACCGCCTCAATGTGCCCGTTTAAAGGAAAGGTTTGGGTCTCAACGACCTTAAGCCCTGAGTCTATCTTGCCAAGAATTCTGGCGATTGAGGCCAGTGCCCTTAAGATTCTGATCAGGCTGATCGCCAAAACCAAAACCAGAACCAGAACATAAACCAAAGTGAGAACATTCAGAAGCACCATAGATAACCCCCGGCTTCAAACCGCTACTTGCCAAGCTTCTGATCAATCGAACTAGCCGCTGCCACAATCGACTTGGCGGTCTCCAAGATGCCCCCGGCCACCTGATTGGTCTTCTGCAGCATCCAGATGGAGACCGTGTTGCCAGCGATCTTCTTGCCCGCTTCCCAGATCTCTTTAGCGTGATAGTCAATTCTGTTTGCAGCTATGATGATCGCGATCAGCAACGCTGCGACAATAAGGATAACCACCACCCCCGCCACCAAAGACCAAGCCCAGATGGTTGTGGCAGGGACATCTGCCAATGCGTTGATAATCCCCGTCATATTTTCCTCCTAGCCTGCCTTCTGCACCTTTTTGTAGAAGTAGTTCGCGACCCGCTCTAATCCAGGACTTCCTCCCTGAGGACCCCAGCCGCTGGGAACCCTCTCGGACCAACGGATGGAGCGGTTCTTGTCCCGCTGTGTCATGCGCCGAAGAGGCTTAATGACCGATCCGATGGCCCTTGTAAATGTAGCGGATACTCCGGACCCGGGCGGCTTGGCATACATCGGAGAGAACTTGTCAGGGAAACCAGGCATGGTGCACCCGATGCAGACCCCGCCTGACTGCATGCAGCCTCCGATCCCGTTGATCGCCCCTCGAGAGGCCATGTTGCACTGCACGACAGGCCCCCAGCAACCAAGCTCCACCAGGCACTCTTTGTCGCCGTAGTCCTTGGCAAAGTTGCCTTCCTCGTAGTAACCGGCCCGGGGACAGCCATCGTGAACCGTTTCGCCATAAAGCCACGCTGGTCTGCCCAGCTCATCAAACTCCGGTAGCGGGGTTAATCCCTGCAAAAAGAGCAGCACCGAGGCCACGGTTTCAATGAAGTTGTCCCCTATAGGAGCGCAGCCAGGGATGTTGATAACAGGTAGCCCAAAGGCGCTCCTGAAGTCCGTCCCCAGGTGATCCATGAGGCCCATGGCCCCGGTGGCATTCCCCTCGGCCGCCGGGACACCTCCCCAGGTGGCACAGGTGCCGATGGCGATCACAGCCGCCGCCTTCGGGCAAAGGCGGTCGAGCCACTCTGTCGTAGAGATGGGCCGGCCGTTCTCTTCACCTATCGCGATATAGAAGCCTCCACCACCTTTGTTGTAAGAGCCATCCTTTATCTGACGCTCATTTGTTACAGACCCTTCCAGCACTACTACATAGGGGGCATCCAGTTCTCCGCGTTCGGCCCTGCGGAATTGGTCCAGATACTCATCCCCGGACTCAATAGAGAGGACAGTGTGGCTCAGTATAAGTTTGGGCAGCCCGGGAACAGTTCCCGCCATCAGGCTCTCTAAGGACGGATTGGTCGCGCCAAGGACCGAGATGGAACAGCCATCGCAGCTTCCCCCGGCCAGCCATATGACATAGATCTCCTCTAACGGGCCTGATGGCAGTTTCGTCTGCTCCGCCTGCTTATCAGCTATCTGCGTTATCATTTTTTCATTCCTCCGCTGCTACCTTATGAGATATCCCATCCAGGTCAACAGATCCTGGGCAGTTGCACGCCTATCATCAGATCTACCACTCTGGTCCCTCCGATCTCCGTTCGCATGAGAACCATCTTGGGATGTTCCTGCACCACTTCTCCAATAATCTCAGCCTCTCTACCATATTTATTCTTCCTCATGCTCCTTAAGACATCATCGGCCGCCTCTCTGTCCACAATGGCTATAATTTTCCCCTCGTTGGCGACGTAGAGGGGATCAAGTCCAAGGATCTCGCAGGCCCCTTTAACCTCCTCGTGGAGGTGAATCCTCTTCTCCTCAATTACGATCCCCACCTGAGATTGGCGAGCAATTTCATTTAAAGTGCTGGCTATCCCGCCCCGGGTAGGGTCCCGTAAGCAATGAATCTCAGAGGTGATCTCCAGCATATCCTTTACTAGGGAATGTAAGGGGGCGGTATCGCTCTTGATCTCCCCCTCAAACTCTAAGCCCTCCCTTTTGGACATGATCGCCATCCCATGATCCCCGATCAAGCCGCTCAAAATGACCTTGTCGCCCGCTTTGGCCCTATCTGCAGATATATGGACATCCTTCTCGATGATGCCTATTCCTGACGTATTAATAAATATCTTATCACCACTTCCCTTGTCTACTACCTTGGTATCCCCGGTTACCACTACGACCCCGGCCTCCTTGGCAGCCTCTCTCATCGAAATGACAATCCGCTGGAGATCCTCCATAGAGAGCCCTTCTTCCAGGATAAACGCAGCACTGATGTATAGGGGCACTGCCCCGCTCACGGCGATATCGTTAACGGTCCCGTTGACGGCTAGCTTGCCGATGTCTCCGCCGGGAAAGAAGATGGGATTGACAACGAAGGAATCGGTGGTGAAGGCCAGCTTGGACCCATTGAAGTCAAAGACCGCTTGATCGTTCAGCTTCTCTAGGTACGGGTTTCGAAACAGGGGCAGAAACATCTGCTCGATGAGATCCGAGGTCATTTTACCCCCGCTACCGTGGCCCAGTAAAACGTTTTGATAGTTCATAATGGGGAGAGGGCAGCTGCTACCAAGCAGCTCCGCTGAGCTGGTCTCTGCTTTCATCTTAAATCACATCCTCTTCACCCATGGTGACATGGACCATGTCCCACATGATATGTAAGAGTGCGACGTGGACCTCTTGAATACGATGAATACTGAAGGTGCGTACAATGAAGCAATAATCAGCTACTTCAGGAATCCTTCCGCCATCTTTGCCGGTGAAAGCGATCGTCGTCATGCCCTTCTTTCTTGCTGTTTGGAGGCCCAGAAGAACGTTCGCTGAAGCACCGCTGGTACTGATCGCCAGGGCCATGTCCCCTTCTCTTGCTAGCAAATCAATCTGGTGAGAAAAAACCTTAGAGAAGTCTTGATCGTTGCCAATGGCCGTTATCGTGGCGGTGTCTGTGGTCAAAGCAACGGCTGGCAGCGCCCGCCTCTTCTCGATGATCGGGTGAATAAATTCTACCGCCACGTGCAGAGCATCACAGGAACTCCCGCCATTCCCCATAACAAAGAGCCGGTGGCCTTGACTAAAGGCATTGGCCATGACTGCGCACAGGGAGATAATCTTTTCTGAATTTTCTTCAAAAAACTTCTCTTTGATCTCCATGCTCTCCCTACATTTTCTCATCACACTCTCTTTCATCCTGCTCCTCCCTGTGATAGCGCTATCCTCAAGTTCCGTCCCATGGAAGGAATGACTTAGGCCACCTCTAAGTGCCGGCCATAATTGTAGTAGGCAGCGCAGGTGCCCTCCGCAGAGACCATGGTAGCGCCCAGGGGATGCTCAGGGGTGCACTCTTTGCCAAAGGCCGAACAATCTTGAGGTTTCTTTAACCCCTTCAAAATCTGCCCGCTGATACACACAGAAGGCTCTTTGGTCTCGATCGCTTCGACCTCGAAGAGCTTGGCTGCATCGTAGTCCCTGAACTCATACTTGAGCTTGTAGCCGCTCTTGGGAATATTCCCAATCCCCCTCCATTGTCTGTCGCAGGTATCAAAGACGCTGGATATTAGTTTTTGGGCTGAAAGGTTTCCCTCCCGCTTTACAGCTCTCACATATTGGTTTTCAACCTTGGCTCTCCCCTCCTCCAGTTGCCTTACGACCATTAAGATCCCCTCCAGAAGGTCCATCGGTTCAAATCCGGTTGGCACGATGGGAACCTTATAACGGGCACTGATCGACTCGTATTCCCTCCAGCCCATGATCACGCAGACATGTCCGGCAGCGAGATAGCCCTGAACCCTGTTCAAGGGCGATTGCAAAATAGCTGTCATGGCCGGAGGCACCAATACATGAGACACAAGCATAGAAAAATTTCGAACCCCCTGCTTTTTGGCCTGCCAGACGGCCATCGCATTAGCCGGTGCGGTGGTCTCAAACCCTATGCCAAAGAAGACCACCTTTTTGTCGGGATTGTCCTTAGCAATCTTGAGGCAATCTAGAGGGGAATAAACGACCCTCACATCTCCACCCTCGGATTTCACTTGAAAGAGATCCTTGGAGGAACCAGGGACCCGAAGCATATCCCCGAAGGATGTGAAAATAACCTCCGGCCTGGAGGCAATCTCGTGCGCCTTATCGATCATTTCCAGTGGAGTAACACAAACGGGGCACCCCGGGCCATGGACCAATTCGATCCCCTCCGGGAGCATCCGATCGAGACCGAATTTTACAATCGTATGGGTCTGCCCGCCACAAACCTCCATAATGACCCAGTCCCTAGTTAACATCCTGCAGATCTCGTTAATAATATTCCTGGCTACCCTCTCATTCCTATATTCATCTATATATTTCATATCCCATATCTCCCTCTCCGGAAGGGATTATTTTACCCCACTATCCTCCACCCCTTTTTTATATTTGGAGACAAAAGTCTCAATTTTCTCCTGTGGAATGGCCTGTTTGGCTGAACCCTCCGCCAACTCCGAAAGCTGTCCCATTTCCTCCAGGAGTTTATAAGTTCTCGCCGCTTCCTCTTCGTCTACCTTGCT
>JAZFYO010000477.1:0-4649 GCA_036443615.1 Binatia bacterium
TGGCCATAAGGGAGTGCTGCCAGTTTCCCAGTGTAGCCAGATCTATTTTCCAGCTGTCCAGGGCACGGGCCACATGCCCGCCATAGAAGTTTCCCGTGTGATAGATGCGTCCTTCGCTGGGATCAATTAGCGGGTTGTCGTTAACCGAGTTGATTTCCCTCTCGAGAGTGACGCGATGTTCTCTCAGGGCATCTAGGGCAGGGCCTAATCCTTGGGGAGCACAGCGCAGGGAATAGGGGTTCTGGATGGTCTCATCGGATCGTGTAATTTCTTGCGCCGCATCCTGGCGTTTTCTACCTATACGTCTACGAATCTCATCCAGATTGCGGACATACCGACTCCCCTCAAGCAACTTGCGACATATGGCCCCGGCCTTTATCTGTCCAGGATGGTTTTTAACTCTCTGGATGATTTCCCGAAACGGATCATCCGTGCCCTGGAGGGCCTCCAGGGCCAGACCGGCGCAGGCCAGCGTTAATAAAGAGAGATAAGCGCCATCATGAATCACCAGTGATCCAATGCCGGTCATGACGGTGGTCCCGTTGATCAAGGCAAGCCCTTCTTTAGCTTCCAGGTGAATGGGCTCTAAATGGGCCTGCCGGAGAGCATTCCTGGCCTCTATCTTGTGGCCTCTATAGAAAACTTCCCCTTGACCCAGCAGAACGCGCCCGATGTACGCGGATGGTATGAGATCGCCGCTTGCACCGACCGAACCGTATCGTGGCACAGCGGGAGTTATGTCTTCATTCAAGATGTCAAGAAGTCTCTCGATCACCACAAGCCGTACGCCCGAATAGCCTTTAGACAATGCGTTTGCCCTTAGCAGGATGGCGGCCCGGACGGTATCGACTGGCAGAGGCGCACCGGTTCCACAGACCATGTATTGAAAGAGGTTCTCTTGATGGTGTGCCAGTTCGTTAGAGGGTATGAGGAAACGGACATTGCCGCCGAAGCCCGTGTTGACTCCGTAGATGATCTCTCCGCGTTCGAGTTTTTCTTCTAAGATCTTGCGCGAGGAAAAAATCCTTTGCCGCACCTCAGGGTCTTGGCTGAGCTCGACCCTGACCTTTTCTCGGGTGACAGCCGCAACGTGTTCGATGGTTAAATGGTCTCCGGAGATTTCTATCTTATGAGGTGCGGCGACCATGCTTAGGCTCATATCACTCTACTTTCCTTCAATGAGCATCAAGTCGGGATCTTCAAGATGCTGAATGACTATGTTAAAGAACCGTGCAGCCTTTACCCCATCGATGACTCTGTGATCGAAAGCGAGAGAAAGGGGCATGATCTTTCTAATCACAATCTGTCCGTCTTTCACGACTGGTCTGTCCTCGATCTTTCCTATTCCTAGGATAGCTACCTCGGGATAATTGATAATAGGCGTCCCGTAGGACGCGCCAATCACGCCGTAATTGGTAATCGTAAATGTGCTTCCCTTAAGCTCCGAAAGGTCGATCTTTCTCAACCTCGCTTTCTCTGCGAGCTTGCCGATCTCTCTGGCCAGGTCCAGAATGGTTTTCTGATCGGCCTGCTTTATGGCAAAGACCATCAGGCCGTCGGGGGTATCGACAGCGATCCCGATGTTGTAATATTTCTTAAGAACGATTTCGCCCAGTTCGTCATTCAGTGTGGCGTTAAGATAGGGATGGGCCCTCAGTGCCGGGATGACCGCCTTAATGACAAAGGGGAGATAAGTAAGTCTAATGCCCCTTTCTTTGGCCCGGACATTTGCCAAGTCCGTAATGTCTGCATCCTCCCAGATGGTTACGTCGGCGACGCGCTTGGAGGCTTCTGCCATATGCTTGGCAATCGTACGCCGCATTCCCCGCAGCGGCACCTTTTCCACAAGGCCATAGGGGTCGGTATCTTTACCAGCCTCGGCCGGAAACTTCCCAGCTGCCATTTCAACGTCTTCCTTCGTAATTCTACCTCCCGGACCGGTTCCTCTTACCTTTGCTAAATCGACCTGGAGATTTTTCGCTAGGGCCCGGATAGAAGGAATCGCTTGGATAGCCGATATCCTCACAGTCTCTTCCGCTTTCTCTAACGCCCCTACCACTGTACCCGTGTCTTTCTCTCTGGCTCCCTCGGTAACAGAGGGGTCCGCCCCTTCTTCGATGCTCACCAGCACCTGCCCCACTTTAATGACATCCCCTACGAGACCATGCAGTTTCACGACTTTTCCAGTATATGGGGAGGGAAGAGCAACTACGGCCTTATCCGTCTCAACCTCAACCAGGTCTTGATCCTCCTTAACCCACTCTCCCTCTTTGACCAGCCAACTGACAATCTCTCCTTCAGTGATCCCTTCGCCGATATCGGAGAAGTTAAACTCTCTCATCATCTCTCTCTGCCCCGTCCGCCTTAGAATTCCATGACCCTGTTAATGGCGCTTACCACGCTTTTAGTATCAGGCAGATAGTAATGTTCCATCTTCGGCAGCGGCATGACAGTGTCGAAACCTGTGACCCTCTCTACTGGTGCCTCTAAATAGAGCAAAGCCTCTTCATTGATCCGTGCGATTAACTCGGCTCCAAGGCCACAGGTTCGCGGCGCCTCGTGCACAACCACAGCCCTTTTGGTCCTTTTTACCGATTCAATGATTGTTTCTGTGTCCAAGGGATAGAGCGTGCACAGGTCAATAACCTCGGGATGGATTCCCTTCTCCTGGGCAAGCTTGGCTGCATGGAGAGTTGGCTGAAGCATGGCTCCCCAGGCTATTAGAGTGATATCGCTTCCGTCTAAGACTACCCGGGCCTGCCCTAGAGGAATGGAATAGTCCTCCTCTGGGACCTCCTCCCTCGTAGCTCGATATACCTTTTTCGGCTCCATAAAGATGACAGGATCGGGGTCTCGGATAGAAGAGATCAGAAGCCCTTTCGCTTGATAGGGAGTGGATGGGACGACAACCTTAAGGCCGGGAGTGTGGACAAAAAAGGCTTCCATGCTTTCCGAATGGTGTTCAGGCGCATGGATTCCTCCCCCGTACGGGACCCTAACCACTATAGGGCAGTGATACCTTCCCCTGGATCGTGTTCTGATGCGGGCAGCTTGGGAGACAAGCTGCTCCATGGCGCCATAGAAAAATCCCATAAATTGAATTTCTGCCACGGGTCTCAGCCCGTAGACTGCCATACCAATCGCCACACCTACAATGGCGGATTCAGACAAGGGTGTATCCACAACCCGTATCTCTCCAAACTGCTCCAGCAGTCCTTGGGTTGCTCTAAACACCCCTCCACTTTTGCCCACATCCTCACCTAGTATGACTAGATTGGGGTCCTTCTCCATTTCTTGCCGTAGGGCAAGATTAACTGCTTCAACAATTGTTAATGGCACTATTAAAAATCCTTACTCTTTATCATTTCCGTTACCCATCGCTTTGAGAAATGTCTCCATCTGTTTAGTGAGGTCGTGACTCAGGTCCTGGAAGGTGTAGCGAAAGATATCCCTCGGATCCGGAGGAGGAATTGACTCATGCTCCTTTACAGCCGTATCCACTTGCTCCTTTGCCTCGGTAAGGATTTTCTGGCCATAGGGCTTGTCCCATAGCCCTCTTTTTTCCATATACTTTCTGAAGCGCTCGATGGGGTCCTTCTTCCTCCACTGCTCAACCTCTCCCTGGGTTCGATAACGGGTGGCATCATCGGCCGTCGTATGGTCCCCCATCCGATAGGTAACACACTCAATAAGGGTGGGGCCTTTTCCCGACCTGGCTCGCTCCAGCGCTTCCTTTGTGGCCTGGTAAACAGCCAAGACATCATTCCCGTCCACCTGGAGGCCTGCGAAGCCATAGGCGATAGCTTTTTGGGCCAAGGTTTGCGCTGCCGTTTGTCGACTTAAGGGGACGGAGATGGCCCACTGATTATTCTGGCATAGAAAGACGACTGGAAGTGAAAAAACTCCGGCAAAGTTGAGCCCTTCATGGAAATCTCCCTTGGAGGTGGCTCCATCCCCAAAGTAAACCAATACAGCGATTGGATCTCCTTTTGCCTTGGCAGCCCATGCGGCCCCCACCGCAATCGGGATGTGGGTTCCCACGGGAATGGTGATGGGGAAGTTGTTCTGATTTTGTGGAGTCCAACTTCCCCTTTCATCTCCCGCCCAGTACTGATAGATCATCCTAAGGGGGAAGCTTCTCACGATAGAGGCTCCAGCCTCTCTATACGAAGGGAACGTCCAGTCCGACTGTTCTAGTGCAAAGGCGCTTCCTACCTGCACGGCCTCCTGCCCGAGAAGAGACGGATAGGTCCTAAGGCGTCCCTCGCGCTGGAGTTTAAAGGCCCTTTCATCAAGGGTCCTGGCAAGGATCATCCACTCGTATAGCCTTTGTATCTCTTTATCATTGAGGAGGGGACGAAGTTCATCATCACAGTTGCCATTCTCATCAAGGATCTGGAGATGTTCAATGGAAAATTTCTCAATGACTCGCCTACGCAAGGCCTGGCCTGGTCTTAGCGCCCTTACAAAACCTTGGTTTCGCCTCATGCTATCTCACCCGCTTTAGGCCCAATGGCCGTAAATGAACCCCGTCTACAAGTTGGGGAGTATTCCCAAAGATGTTGGAAAAAATTCTGGCGGAATACCTGTAATAAAAGAGGTAGCCACTTTTCTTTGCTAAGACGCAAATATTATACCACCTTTTGCCT
>JAZFYO010000478.1:0-2527 GCA_036443615.1 Binatia bacterium
CGGATGAAACGATTAGGCCTTAGGGTCTTGGTGATTCCGAGTGCCAGTCTAGGTGACCTTTTTAGCTCCATTAGGTTTCTTGCCAGGGTGGTTGGAAGACAAGAGGCAGGCGAAAAGCTGTTGCAGAGGATTCGGGCACAAATCAACCAAGTGAAGACAACAATAGCAGGGACACAACCCCGCAGGGTACTGATGGTGGTTGGGCTCCATCCCCTGGTGGCTGTGGGCAAAGGAACTTTTATAGACGAGATTCTCACATTAGCTGGCGGAGAAAACATCGCTGGTGCGGCGCCTCCAGCCTGGCCTCATCTCCCTATAGAATACGTAATTGCTAAGGCCCCCCAAGTAATCATAGAGGGGGGTACGGGATCAGAGCGAGGAGAACTGGGAAAACATTGGGCTGATCTGAAGTCCATCCCTGCAGTCAAGGAGGGGCGCATCTACTCCTATTTTTCCGACAAAATCTTACGGCCGGGACCAAGAGTTGGAGAGGCATTGAAGGAAATTGCCCATCTGATCCATCCCGAGTGTTTTTCTCAATCTCGCGGCAAACAAAGCAAGAAGGGTAGATGTGAAGGTTCTAACCCGTAAGAAGATGATTCAGACCAATGGGTCATTGTTCATCGTCCTGGTCATCTCTGTCATTGGCTGCACCCTGCTCGGCCCTGTCCCGGTGGATCTCTCACAAGCCCTAGGCAACTTTTCCACTGCTAACCCTCATGCCGATATTCTATTCCGGGCCCGGCTACCTAGGGTTCTCCTCGGCATCGTCGTTGGAGGGGGATTGGCGAGCTGCGGGCTAGTGTATCAAGCCCTGCTCCGCAATCCTCTTGCCAGCCCCCATATCCTTGGAGTCTCCGGTGGGGCTTCCCTCGGAGGGATCTTGGGAATCATTTTACTTCCCGTTTGGTTGCTCCCACCACGTTTGGTGCTCCTCGGTGAAATCTCCTGGGTTCCCTTGGCTGCATTTGTCGGGGCCCTACTCAGCATTACCCTGATCTATCGATTTTCTCTGGTTCATGGGCGTATTCACCCTTACCACTTGCTCCTCTGCGGTGTCATCTTCAACGCCTTTGTGGGCGCGGTGATTATGTTTATTAATTCCATCGTTAATTTCTACCAGGCCCAAGGGCTCCTCTTTTGGATAATGGGTAGCTTATCCGCTCGTAGCTACCCCACTGTGGGTTTTATCTGGGGGTATGTCATTTTAGGCTTCTTTTGGCTTTGGAGTCAGGGCCATTTACTTAACCTCCTCAGTCTCGGGGAAGAAGGGGCGATGCACCTCGGGGTGGACGTAACGGTGATGCAGAAGAGGATCTTCGTGGCCACTTCTCTCATGGTTGGGGCCCTCGTTTCAGTGAGCGGGATGATTGGCTTTGTCGGGTTGATGGTCCCTCACGTGATGCGTCTAATCGTGGGGAGTGACCATAGGCTCCTAATACCGGCCTCTTTCCTATCCGGGGGGATCTTCCTTAGTTGGGCCGATACGCTCGCCCGCATGTTAATTGCCCCTGCCGAATTACCAGTCGGGATCGTAACGGCTTTTTTAGGGGGACCCTTTTTTTTCTTTCTCCTCTACCGGGAGGGGAAAAAGAAAGTTTATTATGAATCTGGCCGTTGAGATACGTGATCTGTCATTTTCCTATGGGGACAAGGAAGTCCTGAAGCGAATCTCCTTCAGCGTGTGCCCAGGAGAGATGGTAGGAATTCTCGGCCCCAACGGTTCCGGGAAAACAACTCTGTTAAAGATTCTCTCAATGGTTTTGAAAGCAAGAGACGGAGAGGTGATACTCAACGGGAGAGAGATCCGCAGTTACGGACGACGGGACCTTAGTCGATTGGTCGCAGTGGTACCCCAAGAGAACCAAGTAAGTTTTCCCTATTCGGTTGCCGAGATCGTCTTAATGGGGAGGGCAAGCTTTCACGGTCCTTTCTCCTTGGAAGGGAAAAAGGATTTAGAAGTGGCCAAAGAGAGCATGAGGGTGACCGATACCCTCTCTTTTGCTGACCGTTATCTCCATGAGCTAAGTGGTGGCGAGAAACAACGCGTCATCATTGCTCGTGCCCTGGCTCAGGAACCTAGGATCCTCCTGCTCGACGAGCCCCTGGCCTTTCTTGACATCAAACATCAGCTCCAGATCCATGAGCTGATGCAGCGGCTCAATCACCAGTATGGGTTGACAGTTCTCTCTGCCCTTCATGATCTCAATCTGGCCTCCCTCTTCTTTGCCCGCAACGTGATCCTCCGGGAGGGGAAGATTTATCGAGATGGACATCCGAAGGAAGTCCTAACGGAGGAAACCATACATGAGGTTTATGGGATCAAAGTTCGAGTTCAATGCGAGTCAGGAGAAAGACCCCAAATATTGCTGCACCCTTCTCTTCCTCCATGACCTGGGGAAGGTGCCGTCTTTCACCCAGCACGGAAGGTGCTGTCCATGGAAGAGCAATACGATCGTCTGGCGGCTCTGGTGCGTAGCAACCTTGACATGGATTTGATCTACCGAATCATCGGCCTCAAGAGGGA
>JAZFYO010000479.1:0-8946 GCA_036443615.1 Binatia bacterium
AGGGCGAGGATGACAAGGTAAAAAAAATAGACCATGAACCCCTGCCCCTCTGCAAGATAGATCCGAACGCCCTCTTGAAAAACAGGGTTCGTAAACTTGCTCACAATTCCTCCTCCTCCTGTCACCTGGAGAACTATCGATCGGTCCTCCATAGAAAGCCAGTAACTAATCTCACACGGAAAGGAACCGAGGACTTTGACTAAGGCTGATTTGATCAATATCGTAGCGAAGGCGGCTAAGCTCAGCAAGAGAGCTGCGGGAGATGCTGTCGATGCAACTTTTGTGAATCTCACCCGTGCCATCGAAAAGGACAAGCGCTTTCAGGCGCCGGCCTTTGGCACCTTTACGGTCAGATCACGAAAGGCTAGAAAGGGAAGAAACCCTCAGACCGGCGCCGTGATTAATATAAAGGCGAGTCGGACCGTAGGATTCAGGCCAGCGCCCGCTTTAAAAAAAGGCCTGTAGAGCGACGGCCAAAACCACTTTGTGTCCCCATTGTAAGGATGGTGGCCTTTTCTATCCTTATAAACCTTAATGTGTAACGAGGCAGAAAATACGATAGCCCCATAAAAGACAGTGGGCTCTTGGAATCCCGGCAGACGCAGCCCTACTTTAGCCTAAGTATCTTCTTCTGTCCCCGTCCTTCCAAATGGACCTCCTTTTCTCCAATCGCATCCACCTTCCAGGGCCCTATTCTGTCCCCTTCTGTCACCCTCTTGTGCCCGGCATCAGTGCCCAGGATGGCATAGTTTAACCCACCTGACGAAACGATCGCGATTAGATCAACGGGAGCCTGTTCCTTAAGTGCCTGCTCGTCTCTCTTCAGCTTTTTCTTGAGGGTCTTAAGGTCCAACGATATCTGTGTAACTTCCTCGTGAACCTCCGAGATCGCCGACGTCACCTTCTCTTTGGCAAAAGTCTCCGCCCTCTCCCACATATTCGTTAAAGAGGAGCGAAGCTCCTCAATCTCTCCTCTAAGTGACTTGATCTCCTCGAGGATGCTGACCTCAACCGCCGGGCCGGGAGGCTCGGGGAATTCTCCCTCTTTGGGAGCTAATATTGGATCAACGGTATTTCCCCTGGATGCCCTCCGCCACTCGGGACGATAGGGTCTAAATCCGCTGAGCTCCGTTTTAGGAGGGCTCTGTTTAACACCTATGGTGCCGATAAATACAAACGCTATCACCCCAACCGCAATGATAATCCCTATCCGCTGCGGCACGGAAAGGCGTGAATATAATTGCTTGGCTGATGCTATCAGGCTATCGATCCTGGACAACATTTTCCGTCCTTATCCAGTAACCGGGGCTTACGATCACCGGCTCGGTATGGGCGGGAATCATAACCCCATTTACCACCCTTGCCGGCATATCCACCTCGCTTACGAGCGGGGGACGCCAGACATAGGGCTTATTCATCTCCTCCTTGGTCCGAAATTCGGTCGCAAGGCTCTTCATCCCGGAACGAAACCCCTCTTCATAGACATTTTGCCTTATATCACTGCAGGGCTCTCGCTCTTTATTGTGCGCACAGTTCAGCAGAGGGACCTCTCTACTTGCGCTCGATACGATCCCTCCATTGATAGCCGCTGTGGCCATGCACCCGCTAACAATCGTTGCCACACAGCAAGCACAGATCACTTCGATGAACCTTCTCATAATGCCTTCCTCCTTATGTCCTCTCGGGCGAGTGCCTTAATGGTTTCAATCTGATTGCCCGCAAAATCGCCCAGTTTTCTTCGATATCTCTCCACGTCCCTGAAGTCGGTTGTGGTAACCCAATACATAATAGGCGACAGAAATAGACTCACCACACCTCCTCCCCAGCTCGTTCTGAGATAAAACTCCGATCTCACCCCCGGTATGGTATTGACGGAGCTCACCAGTTGAACCTCCTCGGGTGAGAGCTTGAGCTCCTCTTTGAGGGTAGAGACCGTCTCCTTTTCTTGGCGCAGCAGGATCTTTGTGGGGGCGTTTTGCAGTATGGTTCTCCCGCCGGGAACGGATAGAAAATCCGTGATGGCCTGACTTACCGCCACGACGGCACAACCGAGCTTCCGATAGGTGCGGAAGGCCTCGGCGACATATCTAGCCGAGGCCTCGTTTTTAAGCAGCGCCCAGGCCTCGTCAATGAACAGATACTTCGGGCGACCCGCGTCAGAAGACTGGATGCTGGATACGATGAAATTCATCGTTACCAGGAGAAAGGCCGCCTGGAGTTCCGGATACCCGTCGAGCCGCTTCAGGTCAAAAACGTTAAAACTCGAATGTGCCTTGATTTCGTTCGGCCGGTCGAAAAACATACCGAACTGCCCCTCCCTGGTAAAGGCGAAAAGCCTCCGGCGCAGTCCCCTTCCCCTGTCGCCATATTCCTGGACCAGAATCTCCGCCAGGTCCGAAAGCTGTATTTCTCGGCCTTTCACCCTTCGGTATAACTTCACGAGGGCCTCTTCGATCACCCCCGTGTTCTCGGCGCTAAGGCGTTCGCGCTCGTCGTTGCGTGTGGCCATGGCCACAATCAGGCTTGTAAGCAAAGCCTGCTTTTCCCGTGTGAGCTCCCCCGCGAAGGGGTTGATCGCCACCGGATGGTCGAGGTCCACGGTAAGATACTGTCCCCCGAAGAGCTCGCACATCCGTTCGTAGCTCCCACCCTTGTCGATGGTGAAAATAATCGGGTTAAGCCTCATGGCCTGGACGATCATGTCGTTCACCAGGACCGACTTTCCGACCCCCGTAGCCCCCGAGATAACCGCATGGGGCGCCTCGTTATCGAACAAATCAAAGGTGACCGGCGCTCCCCGTCTGCTCAAGTAAAGGAACACCGGCCTTGCTGTGCCCTGCCAGTCGCCAAAGGCGGGAAGAACGTCTGAAAAATTGTCCGACGGCCAGCGCCGCTCACGCCTGACAAACTTGTCGTTGGCGGGGTCGTACCCGAATGGAAGCGAAGCCAGGGTAAGAGAATCGCCTATCAGGTCCTCCACCACCCCCTCACAGCCAAGCCCGTGCATCCTGTCGAGGGTTTCACTCAGCCGGGACCCTAGCTCTTCCCCTTCACCCTGCCGTACGATGTGCAGGTTGAAAAGAACCGTGCGAGTCGCTCCCGTGAACATCCTCTCAGTCGTTTCATCAATGTCCCTCTTGACCGCCTGCGTCTCGACCGAGATATCTCCCAAAACGGTGAAGCGATGCGTGAAGGCAAGCGCCCCCTTTACCTTCAGGTATTCCATCTCTGTCTGTTTGGAGGGAACGTGGAAGTTTATGGCCAGGAGGTAGTTGCCGCCCATTTTAAGCAGCTCCGAGATCATGCCCGGAAAGGTGGCCTCGGGAGACTGTTCCAGGGAAATCACCCTGGTCTCCACTCCCTGGCATTTTAACCCCTCGGGCAGAACCTCCATCGTGGAAAGAGCGACCTGCTCGGAAATACTCTGTCCCGGATTATAAACAGGCTCTCCAAGCGTCTTTGCCCTTACGGGGTTTAAAACGGGATAAAGAATTGTCATGAGCTCCTGCGGAGGCACGGGTCTTGGGGCAAATCCGGCGCCGCTGATCATCCCTTCTACGAACCGCGCAAGCCTGGCGAACCTCTCTTTTTCCCTTTTGTAGGACCCCTCATAGGAATTCTTTAGCAGGCTCGGATGGAGTAAGACTGAATGGATGGAATCGATAATCCCGGGCTTTTGCCAGTTAAGGAAACGCCTGATGGTGAAGTAGACTGAAAGGACGCGAGGCCTGAACTCTCCGTCCGTTCCGGGAAACCCGTGTTTCGCCGCCTCCTGGATAATCTCGATGCGGCTATCGAGAAACAGCTTCGTTATGGGATCAGAGAGAGTCCCGAGAGACCGGAATCTCTGCAGGACGGGCTCGATTCGGGACGAACAAACAAGAATAAACTGGCAGGCAAGCTCCCTGGGAATTCGCATGACAACCCCTTCGATCGACACCCTGACTCGATCCTTCTCCCCCTCGGACAATCCCTCGTCGGGGATCGTGGCCAGAGACCACATGGCCCCCATGCTTCCATCTTTCAGGATGTAAACCCCATCGTCGTAGCTGTCGTAAGGAAGAAAATCCGCAAGGGACGGCCCCCTGTCGAATGCCGAACGATACTCTCTAAGCGTTAATGCCACGCTTTTCCTCCCTTATTTTTCGAATTAGCCGGCGCACCTGAGAACGGCTCATCAAAAGGAGCTTGCCGAACTCCAGTCCTTCCCCATCCACCGAAATCGGCTCGCCCCGGAAAAGGGTCTCCTTTCTCTCCCTTCCTATGCTTAAAAGAAACTCCCCCTGATCGCTGGTAAGACCCTCCCTTTTCTCCGGGGGTATGGCGGCGGCGAGCCGCATGAGGAATCTCGCCCGGCCATAAGAAAAGGGAGATCGCTTGCGGAGAAATGCCGATAGGCTATCGTATCCAAGCGCCTTCAGTTTTCCTTGGTCCCGCTCTATCCGATTAAAAATGTCTCCCGCAAAGAAAGGGTCCCCCAGAAGTTGCAACACGATCTCAGGGGACTCCTCTCCCAGGCTAAGCCCCATGATCTGCCTCTGAACATCCGCGGTGGTATAAAGAGACAGGATAAGAGCCGCCTGAAATGAAAGCAGATGACTCTCGAAGGCGAGGAATACCGGAGGGATCAGACCCTGGACAAACAGCGGCGGCCTTTTCTCACCCGCCGCTCTGGAAGTGATTTCATAGTCCCTCTTGATTACCAGGGCCTCCTCTTCCGTCAGCGGACAGTTAAGGGCGACTTCTTCCACCATAGAAAGAAGAGTCCTGGGATCGTCATCGCCATACTCGCCCACCTCGGCCCTGAACTCCGCTCTGGGTGAAGCGCCGATGACCTGAAGAAAGCACCTGTAAGGTAATCTTTCTTCGGTTATAAGCACGCTCCCCTCCGGCCACCCCTCGGGCGGTGAGAACCTCATGACCAGGGGGAAATATTTTGCCCGCACGGCGTCGGGAAAGCGAAATTCACTCGCCTTTAGAATCATAAGTTCGTTGCGACGGCCTTTCCTCGCCACCCCCATGGTATTTAGAGGGCGAACCGGTTTCCTCAACCTCAACTTCAGGCTTGAGACTTACCTTCACTATCCCTTTCTTACTGTCTACAACCGCAATGTACCCGAATGGCTTGAGCAGGGCGGCCACCGCTTTGTGGAGAGGCGTCTCTGTGAATGTGGTGGCTACGGGAAGAGCCCAATTTGTTCCCTCTTCCCACTCGACGCGAAAACCCGCAGATCCCGCTATAAATTCGAGGGCCTCCCCGAGAGGCATCGGGCCGCCTCTAAAAGTGATCAAGGGAAATCCCTCTTCAGAGATAAACCTTCGGCTGAGCTCAGGTCGAAGCCTTTTTGGAACTTCATCATCCCCTTCCCTTCCAGGCTCCTGGGGCAGATTGGCGATCAACTCTCTTTCTCTTGAGGGATGAGGCCGATAGAGCTCCTTCTCAAAGGTTTCCTCCTTCCTGCGCTTAACTTCCTCCTCAGCCAGGGCAAAAGTATAGACCGGGCTTGACCTGTTTCCCGACCGAGACATGATCCCGAGCTTAGTTAATGCCGGCGAGCAACCGGTCAGGAAAAGAGCCGAGGCAATAACGAGATGTCTCCTGAGCATCTATCTATTCCTCCCGGTCGCTTTAGTCGGAGGAGTTTGTTCCATCTCGATGACCGGAATGTTGAGCGGAATGCGCACTCCGTCGTCAACCCCTGGCCGCTCAATGAGGGGGAGAGATGGAGAGGACCACCTCTCGGGTCTTACGACTATAAACGCCCAGTGTCCCTGAACCAGGTCCCCCGCATCGTTCGGATGGTCCACTATCCACACCTTCCTTATGTCTGCCGGGAGCCGTACTGGAAAATAGGGCTGGACATGACCGTAGGCCCCTTTTTGCCTGAGTTCCCTCTGAACCTGTTCTACGATCTCTTTCCTTCCTTCTTGCATCCCCTCTCTGTAGACCGCCACGGGGTCAATGACGCTCTTAGGCTTGGGCATCACGCAGGCCTGAAGAAAAACGAAAAAGAGAATCAGTGAAGATAATCTAGTCAATCCCTTTCCTCACACCGGATCTGGCTACCGTTTCAACAAGGCCGGGGACCTTCACACCGAAGATCATGATCAGCGTGACCTTCTTTCCGGCCTCCACCTCCACCACCGGCACCAGCCTTTCGGCCTGCTTCTCAAAATAGTGCCGAAGTTCGGTCGCTGCCCCCTCGGCTCCTTTCGAAAGGCCGAATCTGAGCGCGTTGCCTGTCACCGTGGACGTTATCGCCCCCGAATCGGTGACGATGTTGGTCACCTCCTGCTGGCCAAACGCCCTGGCGAGACCGGAGCCTACCCCTGCGAGGGCTGCCATAGCGATTTTCTGCCCCTGTTTCTCGACCAACTTCCCGGGGATCCCCTGTTTGCCGTCATCGGCTACGAGGTATCCCGTGACCTCCTGCTCAAAAACTTTTCCTCCGGGCAAGACGCAGGACATACGGACAACCTGGATGTCTGCCCTCTCTGAGCTCGCATTGCCTTCGGCTTTACCGAGCGCGAAGCAGCCCCTGAGCGGCACGCGGTAGGAGTTGGGCGCGGTAAAGGCTTCCGTCAGAGCTATAAGCACAGGAAACGGCTTTCCTCTGACAGGCGCATCGACGCCGGTGAGCAGGATTGAGCGGGCCATGGACCCTCCGGGAAGGTATGTAGTTGGCCTGACCCTGGGATTAGGTATCGGCTTGACTTCATTCGGGCGCTCAGAGGTCCTCGATTCTCCGAAGCGCAGGGCCATAATCCCACCGCCAACCCCTTGCTGTTCGAACATCGGAGGAGCGGCTTTCCCGACCATCAGTTTGGTCTCCTTGTTTTGCCTGGTAAGAGTGCCGAGCGCATCGCCGATACTTTTTAGTTGCTCTTTGATCTCCTGCTGAGCCCTATCTACTTCTGCAATTTGTTTTTTCGTCACCTCAAGGTCCTGATCCACCCGGTTCTGCCAGGAGCCAACCCTTAAATCGTAGAGCTTCTCCTTTGTACCCTGCACTTCCTTTTTCACCTGTTTTACAGGTGGTGCAGGAGGTGACCAAAGGATAATCCAGAGGAGAACTAGAACGAGCCCGCAAATCGCCCAGCAAAATCGCTTGTTTGACATTAGACCATACAGGAAAGCCACTTTAAGCCCTCAATAGAGACCTGGTACGGGAAGTGAAACAACGTAGAGATTGGTGCGAAAGCGTTCCTGCACGACTTCGCTTGCTTTCCTTGGTCTTGGACGGAGATAATCGGCGTCGGTCGATATGGCGATCATGCCGGTAAAGTCGATCTCCTGGACCCTTAAGAGGACCGGAAATGAGACAAGGTTTTCAACCTCAATGACATAGCCGTGAAGCACAGGGGAACGGTAAATCTGGACTAGCTTCATGGAGAAAAAGGCGTCTCTGTAGACCTCCTTGTGATCTACCTTGATAATCTCATACCCACCCACCGGCAGGCCCCGCATCATGGAGCGCATGAGGTCCAAGGCAGGCACCTTGCGGGCCCGCTCCGCCTGAACCTCAAAAGATTTAGGAGTATAGGAAATAAGGACGGTCTGGTCGGGGTTATCAGAGGTGAATAAGTCTATCTCGTAGTTTGTCCCGCTTTCCCCGACCACAAAGAGGGTATCCTGTATGTCCGGAAGGAGAGCGCGCAGGTATAGCGATCTATCTTCCTTCTCTATAGCGATATCGGAGCGGCTGAGGAAGACGGAACGCGGGGTTTCGGGAAATTCGATTCTTGTTAGACGCTTGGTAGAGATAGAGACTACAAGCGGGTTCCCCTCCCACTTGACTTCGCTTGCGTAAAGGTCGGACGCTATCAGTAACAGAAGCGCCAGGCCGACAAGATATCGCATGGTCGGACTATACCTGCTGGCGGAAGCCGATGACTTGGCATAATAGGAGTAAAATGGAAGCTAAAAAGGGGGGTTTTTGAAAGTTGGGCTTGGAAGGAGCACCATTCTTTATGGAAGAACGCGCCCACTTCGTAGGAGATAGTCTCGATTAAGTGGTAGCTTGCTTGGGAGGTATCCTCGCATGATCAAATTGAGGCGTCGTTGAATCTAGTCTTAGGAAGAAATAGGTTAAAAGTACAAACTGGAAATCCTTCCAAGAGGCTCAAACACTCCTATGGTTGTTAGCTATTTACTTGCGCGGGAAAGAATGGTGGAGGAACAGCTCGTGAGCCGGGGAATTAGAGATTCCCGAGTGCTTGCTGCCATGGCTAAGGTACCACGTCACCTCTTCGTCGTTGAGGAGCTGCGCGACAAGGCATATGAAGACAATCCTTTGCCCATCGGTAAAGGTCAGACAATCTCTCAGCCATACATGGTGGCGCTCATGGTGGAGGCGCTGGGGCTTAAAGGAAAAGAGCGAGTCCTTGAGATAGGCACCGGCTCAGGGTACGAGGCGGCGGTCCTAGCTGAGCTGTGTGCTCAGGTCTTCTCCATAGAGTGGGTGGAAGACCTTGCCGTAAGAGCCCGGGTTGTGTTGGCAAGCCAGGGGTATCGGAACGTTTCTATTCAGGTGGGCGATGGAACGCTTGGCTGGGAGGAGTATGCTCCTTATGACGCGGTTGTGATCTCAGCTGCCGCTCCATGTATTCCCCGTCCACTGCTTAGGCAACTGAGGCCGGGTGGCTGCCTGGTGCTGCCCATGGGCGAAGAAGAGCTGCAAAGTCTGGTGCGCATTCGGAAAGAAACGGGCGGACTTAGCGAAGAGTACCTGGGAGAGTGTCGGTTTGTAAAGCTAATGGGAGCCTACGGGTGGGAAGATTAAGGCTGGCTGAGTTGCGGACGGTGGATTGGTGGGCTCAATGTTCACCGGCCCTTTATAGATGTCTTTGGAAAAAATCCGCTACTCGTTTTTGGTACTCCGTGTCCAGTTCGCCGTGGGCGAGCCCCGTATGGAACCAAAACTCTGCGCGAGGGTTGCCTTCTAG
>JAZFYO010000480.1:0-4815 GCA_036443615.1 Binatia bacterium
ATTCCGTTAAAGCGCCGGGAGATGCTTAGCCAGTGAGGAAGATAGCGGGTTTGAACGGCAGTCCTTTCAGCAGGTGATGAAGCAGAAGCGGTGTGGGTTACAACCAGTAACCCCCAGCCCCCTCCTCCCGGCTATCTCCCTCTAGCCTACCGTCCACGAGTCCTTTTCTCGAAGAGCCTCCGTGCAGCTGGGCGAAGAGGAGGTTCCTAAGAAGACCATAAACTACCGGGGTGCGGATAAAGGACCGGTCCGTTATTTATGGACGCAGGAGGTTATTTCCATCGACAGGATGGGAACCGGAGAAGACGCTAGAGGGATTTGCCACCTGAGCGCCCATTCTTTATTATAACCGCATAGTTAGCGCCGACTTACGTGACCGCGTGATGGTAGAATGACGTCATAAAAGCCGATATATCGCCCAGAAAAGGGGAAAAATACAGGAAATATTCTTACGCTAGCTTACCGCTTGTCGCGGCCAGGTATCCCACCGGAGCTGGCCCGTTCGATACAGGTCTCAGGTCAACCGACTCTGTGAACCCTCCGGTGCGCTGGCTTGACGATAACGATATCCCGGGCTTTTGCTGGGCTTCTACCCCTTGGCGGATGGATGATTCAGCATGGTAAATTTCCTATCACCTCCCTCATCCCTGTCGGCCGATTACACACGCCGTCTCTGGGTCAAATTCCCCGTGATCTCGGGGACCGATAGCCTATTTACCGCTTTTTCTCAGTATTGCGCGCGGTAATAACACCCCGGCGACGGGTAATCCGTTAAACGACGCTCTAGGAGCGGGGTTGCGTATAAGGGGATAACGGTACGCCCCACACCCTTGATCCCCTCCCTCTGACTCCTCCCTGACACCCTTCGTTGACCCTCCCTTTACCACGCACTCCCTCACTCATGCGCCGGTCTCTCACACCTCATCACTGCCTGTTTTCCTTCTGTACCATTCTCCACATCCTCCCCCGGCTTCACCATCTCACCCCCGCACTGTTTACACCCCACAATCCAATCCACAAGACTCTCCCACCCACATTCGCGACACTGACTCACTGCTATCACGTGCGTCCCCTCAACCCTTATCCCGCTCCTGCTTTCTTGTTCCTGCCGTACTCCGCCATATTGCGTTCCCACCACGGTGTTTCCACCTCATCTTCCCGCACCGCTGCTTCTTCAGCTGCTGCCCGTTTCCGCACAAACCGAGGATCTTGTCGATTAAAGCGCCGTCGATCTTTGTGCGGGCGACTCTTCGACCGCCTCATGTTGGCTCCTCAGTAACGGGTTCCTCTGATTCGTCCTGGACGGGGGTCCAGACTTGGCACTGCACAATGAATCCGCCTGGCGTCTCTCGGATCACGACCATCGCTGTAGATTTCGACTCTGGGTCCATATCCTCTCCCATTAATCTTGCGTTTGAAGCGCTCACCCCTCCGCTGTACACCCCAATTCGAGCGCCTCCCTGCATCCACAGACCGGACATTCATACACCATGACCCGGTTACCAGATTGCAGGGTCACCACACCCTCAATGTCGGAGGAGGCAGGCCGGAGGTACACCACCGGTCCTTGGCATTGGTCACATTCCAATCCAAAATTTTCTGAACCTCGAATCATCAGGGCTGCTCCTCCACACCGCTCACATATCCATCAGTTCAGTGTCGGGCCAACCAAGGGGCAGAAGGATGTCACGGTGCCATCACGCACCGCCGGGATCGCAAACATGGCTGAAAGCAACCCCAGACCCCTTGGTGGCCAGACCTTATGAGTGAAAAGCCGTCGCTCCGGGGTCGTTCCGGGGTCGTTTTCGTGATCCCGGAGTAAGTCCCTAAAATCATTGACTAATCCTCCCTTTTCCTTTCCGGGGTCGGGGAGAGGGGGGTATAGATCGTCAGAAGAAGATTACTACTCCCCCCTATATACTCTACCCCCCCGACCCCGGGAGACGGGAAGCCCTTTTGCCCTTATAATTCAAACACTTGCTCCGGGGTCGCTTATCCGACCCCGGATCGACCCCGGGAAGGACCCCCATCACTCCATCTCCCGCTTGCCCGTCTCGGTTAACCGAACAAACCGCCCCTTGCGGCTGGGAGCTGGCTCAACCTCCACGACGCTCGCTCGTTTTAGGTTGTCAAGTGCCCGGTCATAGCACCATTGGCCATGGCGCCGCACGTTCACATTCTTTTTCAGATCCCGCTCCGCCAACCCGGCTGGGTATACCTTCACGAGTTGTCTCCGGATGCGATCTTCCATCTGGGCCACTACTCCCTCCGCATGTTCGGGTTCTAACTCCTTGCGTAGTGCCCATTGATACTCCAGTAGGGGCAGGACTTTTTTCACCAACTCAGGGGTGATCCTCGAGGCCCCGGTGGTGAGAGCAAACAGGGTCAAAAGCCGGTAACCGTAGACGTCGAGGCGCGTCGCAATGGGATCGCGGGGCAGCTTCTTGAGCCACGGGTCCCAGCCAAAGACTCGCGCGTCCGCGCCCAAGCGGACCTCATGTATTTTCTTTTGTTCAATGCGTTCCAGCAGGGCACGGGTTTTCTCCTGAAAGGGCCGTAGCACCTCAGGGGGAATTTCCTCCGCGAGCTCTGTCGTGGGGATCTCACCATAGACGAGGAACAACCGAGAGAACCACCCGATATCATGATACCGCCCAGAGAACATTTTCTGATAGGTGTCTGGCGTACAGGCCCCCAACAGAGAGAGGTGGGCGTTTTCTACTTTGATGGGTTTCTGCTTGGTCACATTCTCATAAAAGGTCTCGTGAAAGAGAGAATTGACCATCGGTAAGAGCACCGCACCCTGGATGGAAGATTTATCAACGAACGGTTGAAGTTCGTCATAGAGGAGCAGGCAGCCGGTGCCAGGAAGCGCGTCTCTCTCCATTTTCGTCGCCACTCCTTCGGCACTACCGACGCCCTTAATCACAAGTAGCCGGGGCACGTCGATCTCAGTCTTTTCTTCCTTCCCAGTCTTTTCGTCCGTCCACACTTCTACCTTTTTCCGTTTGAGAATCGGCTTGAACAGGCGGTCAGCAATCAGTCGTTGAGATCGTGACTTACCACTGCCGACCGGGCCGATTTTCACAACGAAGAGCCGGGGATGCTCTGCCATGTCGGAGCCAATCATACTGACCCGAGGACTCACCGCTGCGCCCAAGATGGTGAGATAATCCATGAACATAAATTGCGGGGGGTACGGAACATACTGGGCCAGGGTGAGGGCAATCTCACCTGCCAACCCGACATAGGCTTCTTGCGGGAAAGGGGGAATCTGTAACTGGCCCGGCTCAGCAAGCTGCTGGGCGTCCCCGACCTTCATCGCCTCTTCCACCAGACGGAGAATCTTTGGCCTATCTATCGGTCGCCCGGTGTCGTGACTCCGCCCAATCAGGACAGCTGACTGCTCAACAGCCATCTCCATTGTCGTGTCCTGTGCCCATTGCTTTGCCCGGTTAATAGTGTGCGAGGGGTCAGGGATCTCCAGGTTACGGATCGCCTGCCACTCGTCTTCCACCTGTTGACGCTGGGCAGGTTTGAATCGGGAGGCTAACACTTTGACCAACTCGTCCATGGTGGCCAAGTCCGGGTGCTCAGCAGGGTGGTCCTTGATGAATCGTTCGACCACTTCGGCCAAATGTTGATGTGGCGTCTTGAGTTGTCGGTTGCCATCTCGCGGCCCAAAGAATCGGCTTTGGAAGCAGTCGGGGGCCTGCTGGAGAAATTCGCCCGTAATGGCCAACCGAATCACCTTGCGTTGGAACGCCTGGTCGAATGGATACACCCGACTTGCCTCAGTTGTTGTGGGCTCTCCGGGCGAGGTCTCGCTCGGTGCATCGGGGAAGTCCGTGAAGCCCAGGCTGACAGGATCAGGAGTTACCGCCTCGTTCGCCACCAGATTACCGTCGGGATTTTCTCTTGTAGAAGCCATGTTTTGTGATCCTCCTTCGTGCGGCGGTTAGGGGTTTCAGAACCGGATGGTTCTCTCCTCGGTTCGAGGACCGTGCTGCTAAATGCTCTTGACATTGTTCGCTCTCGGTGTTGAGCGCTGGAGATGGCGAACCGTCCCGGAGTAATTGCTGCCCTTCCTGTCCTTTCTGTTGCTGCGCCCACCGGGCTTCCCAACAGGACTGTGCCCAATTTTGGAGTTGCTGGTGTTGAATGGCCTCGGCGTTCATGCCCAGGTGGACCTCCGCCAGGTAGGCAGCCAGGAGCCGGGGATTATCCACCCAATCGTCCGGAATGGGGCCGAACAGATACGGATCCGGGCCGTGGGGCCATTCCAGGGCGGTGTAGAGTGGCCCGCGTGCGGTTGCTGGCTTTTTCTTATCCACTTGGAACATGATCGTCCTCCCTCCTTTGGTGCGTGCCTCGCTGACCCCCCGTCAGCAAAAAAGAGCCTCGAGCCGCTCCAACACAAGCGGGGTAACTTTCTCCAATTCCTCGCGGGTCAACCGCCGTTCACCACGTAACAGGAACGATACCGCCGGTTTTGGTACCCCTAGCAAGGAGCGAAGGTCTCGCGGTTTCATGTTCAACGAGAGGATGAACAACCTTCGCTTCAATTCCACTTCATGACCTTTGCTTGTGGTCACCATGGTGTTCAACTCCTCTGCCTTGCCCAAAAACAAAAAGCCGCCAAAAGTCTAGTGCGGTGTTCCTTCTAGTACCGCACTTTTTTTTGGCGGCTGGTGGTAGCGAAATTGGGTGCTACACCGAGGCCTAAAAACTATTTGCGCTAATTATAATCTAAAACGTCGCGCTCCGGCAAACTATTTTTTTACCCCCGTAACCGACTAAAAGCACTGCTGATGC
>JAZFYO010000481.1:0-4109 GCA_036443615.1 Binatia bacterium
TTCCCTGCGCCAGAAATCTTTTCGCTCCAGGCCTTCCGTTTCCCCGCATTTGAAATCGGTTTTAGAGCTATCAAAGAGATCTTTGCCAAAGGGCTAAAGCCAGCCCTGATGGACTTTGGAGATGATTCGGCCAAGGTTCACAAGGGAGCGGTGCTCTATCTGGCCCTCGCAGGGATGAGGGAGGTAGTTGAAGCGGAGGAAAGGCTCACCCTGGCAATCTGCGACAGGGAAGGCGGAGAGATCTTGCCCCGTGACGAGGCGGACCGATTCTGGCGGGAGCGCCATGTCATCGCGCATCGTTTCATGCAGAATCGCCTCCAGAGGAGAAAGGGGAGTAGCGATGAGTTGCGCAGGGATTGGATTCATGTAGCACTACCAGCGTCTCAGGTCTTGGCCTTCAGAAAATTGGCGATGGAGCTCCTCGAAAAGCAGGGAATAGACCTGCAGGAGAGCGGTCTTTGGACCCAACCTGAGCTTTTTTCCATGCGCTTGGCCATAGTGGACAGCGAGAGAAACCGCTTGGTGCTTGAGAGCACGGTTGAGGAACTGCTCCGTCTAGTCCAGAAGATGGGCGGCTCTATGGAATACTGTCACGGCGTGGGATTGAAGCTTGCCCCGCTTATGGTCGAGGAGCATGGGCATGGCCTTGAGATCATGCGCCTGATTAAGAAGGGTCTTGATCCGAATTGCATCATGAATCCCGGAAAGATGGGGCTTTGAATTGTCTCCCTGTCCACTCAGGGTTATACGGAGCGGTGCCTTCTAGAGAGAATGAGGAAGTTTCTTGTCAGTTTCTCGGAAAAAGTATAATCTTTAAAACCTCATCATGCTGCAGCTTTATCCTTTAGCCTTGACTATTTTCCTTATGTTTCTCGAGGCTTGTGCCACTGCGCCGATTACTGGCAGAAGTCAGTTCGTGATTGTCTCCGAGGAGGAGGAGGTGAGTCTCGGCGAGGAGGCCTACCGACAGATACTGCGCGAAAGCGTTATTTCCCGCAATCCTGATGCCCTGAGGATTGTGCGTGAGGTTGGGAGGAAAATAGCTCGGGTAGCCAATAAACCCAATTACAACTGGGAGTTTAGTGTTATTGACGACCCTGAAATGATCAATGCCTTCGCCGTGCCCGGAGGCAAGGTGGCGGTCTATACGGGGATGTTCCGTCCCGCGCGAGATGAGGCAGGGTTGGCTGTGGTCCTTGGCCATGAGGTTGCTCATGCCTTAGCCCGTCATGCAGCGGAAAGGATGAGCCAATCACAGGTCCTTGGGGCTGGGCAACTCATCATTGCCGGGGTCTTGGGTGGCAATCCGCAGCTTGCCAATCAGGTGCTTCAGGCATACGGCTTGGGCGTGGGAGTCGGGGTTGTTCTCCCCTTCAGCCGCTCGCAGGAGTCAGAGGCCGATAGAATTGGCCTGATCCTCATGGCCAAGGCCGGCTATGACCCGAGGGTTTCCCTCGAGGTATGGGAACGAATGGAAAAAGAGGCAAGTACCAAGGGTAGAGGCCGGTCTCCAGAGTTCCTCTCGACCCATCCCGGCTACGAAAGCCGCACGCAGCATCTTAGATCCTGGATTCCCGAGGCAATGAAGTACTATCGACCCTCTGGGCAGACCGTCAAATTGCTTCCGTCGCTCAGGTCTTTGGATTCACCAACGGCCAGAGCGGAGAGGGAGTTGATAAAGCGAATACAGGCCGTGAATCAAGAGGCAGGAGACCGTCGGGGTGAGAGGGCAGTCCTTGAGGCCTTGGGCCGTTTGCTACGGATGGACCCTTCCCTTCTCAACCAGGAGAGACAGCAGCTCCGTCTCGGCCTTGGTCAATACGCTGCTTTAAGAGGAATCTCGGATCTAGCGCGGACTTCTTTACGGCGTGTCCTGGTTGCCTATGGGCGCGGCTCAAGTTGGAGCGACATGACCCAGCGCTACGGTACAAAGCTGTCCAGCCTTCTCTCATTTATGCGTCGAGTGCTGCGTACGACTGCTATTGTCCATGGCCAATTACGCCCAACTGCAAGGCCGCGTTATCGCACGAGATAAAATAGAGTGATTTGGGGTACTTGGACCCGGTATCCTGCTACCTCTACATATTGAGTTCCGGGACACCCAATGGGTCTAACCAGACTTTCGTTATGATCTCGATCTATTAGATTTCCAAAATTTGTTATTGGAGCAATTTTTTGTCATCCTAATCTGCCGGCATCCTCCTGATATCGCTCTCTCCTAGCCATGGGCATAGATAATTCGCTTTTGTGGAGGAACTCTTATCCTCAGGAAGCGACATGTGGCCATTTGGCATAATCCTTGCAGATTTTTCTCCCTTCTAGGGAACATCAGTCCCAGAAAGGCCCACGTGCCATTGGAAGAAATACTAAGACCATCCCAGGTAGCGGCGCTTCTCCAAGTCCATGTAAAAACCGTTTACAGACTGGCCGAAAACGGCTCAATTCCCGGAAAGAGAATAGGCCGTAGCTGGCGCTTCAGCAAAGCGGATGTTCTCGACCTGGCAACCCACAGGACCACAAATCGGTTAATTGCCGAGCCCAACTGCGACGCCGATGGTGGGTCTCAACGCGCCATGACTAATAATGCCCTGGAAATCCTGCTGGTCGAAGACAACCCCAACGACGTGAAATTAACACTTCATGCCCTTAAGAAAAGCCACATCACCAACCACCTTCATGTCGTGCGCGATGGGGCCGAGGCATTAGATTTCATCTTTTGCACCGGCGCTTATTCGGAGCGCAACATCCAAAACACGCCCAAGGTGATCCTGCTCGACCTGAAGTTGCCTAAAGTGGATGGGATGGAAGTGCTGCGCCAAGTCAAGGCGGATCCGCGAACCCGGATGACCCCAGTGGTCGTGCTCACGTCGTCACGCGAGGAGCGAGATATTGTGGAGAACTACCGGCTGGGCGTCAACAGCTATATTGTCAAGCCGGTGGACTTCGAAAAGTTCACCGAGGCCGTCCAGCGTATGGGGCTTTACTGGCTCCTGCTCAACCAACCCATGCGAACGTAATGGTGGGTTCCCCGGAGTCTATGGTGTCCACTCCCATTCGCGTTTTGATTCTCGAAGACCGGTCATCTGATACCGAGCTGATACTACACGAACTCCGCCGAGCCGGGTTCGATCCGGATTGGGTACGGGTGGAGACCGAGCAGGAATATCTTACCTCTTTAGACTCTGCTCCGGACATAATACTCGCGGATTACCATCTGTCACAATTTGACGCACCGCGGGCGCTGGAACTTTTGCAGGAGCGTGAGCTGGATATCCCGTTCATCGTGGTCACTGGTGTTTTGGGAGATGAAGTGGCGGTGGAGTTAATGAAGCGGGGAGTGACCGATTATCTGCTCAAGGATTGGCTGGGGCGTTTAGGGCAGAGTGTGCTTAGGGCTTTGGAACAGAAAAAGCTCCGTGAGCAGCGCCTGCGGGATGAGGAACAGATTAAGGGGCACCATCGGCGCCAGGCCGTCCTGCGCGACATCAACCTGGCTGTTACCTCAAGCCTGGATCACCGCGCCGTCCTGAATATCCTCATGGAAAAAATTGATGTCCTCCTGCCATATTCCGGAGTCATGGTTTGGTTATTAAACAAAGAGAGCGGAGTGTTGGAGCAGGTGGCCTCTCGGAACCTCTGTGGAGAGGATTGGAAGGAAGGGAGATGGGAAACAACCCCGCCATTTTTATCAATGGTGTTACAGGGCAAGGCGCCCGTGGTGGTTAGGAATATTCAGACTGATCCGCGGGCATGGGATCCTGATTTTTTCCGCAAGCAAGGGCTGGTCTCTTACGTGGGAATACTTATGAAGGCTAAAGGGGAGATTCTGGGTGTTCTCTCATTGGGGACAAAGTGGGAACACCGATTCAGTGACGAGGAGATCGTGTTTCTGGTGACGCTTGCGGGAGAAGCGTCTATAGCGATCCACAATTCCAGGCTCTATGAACAGACGAAAAACCAAGCAGAGGCGCTGCAGAGATCCAATATGGTCAAGGATCAATTTCTGAGCGTCATGTCGCACGAGTTGAGGACACCACTTAGCGTTATCATGGGCCATGCGGGCATGGCCACTGAAGGGATCTTAGGGGATGTTACCCAAAGGCAGAAAA
>JAZFYO010000482.1:0-4311 GCA_036443615.1 Binatia bacterium
GTGTCATCCCAGATTGAGGCTGGGTTCGTGCTTTGGTGCGAAGTGCGCGTGATAACTGTCAAGTAACGATTGGCAGGAACGTCATTCCGTGTAGGACTCAATTAAAGCGTCGTTGAATGGATTCCTGAAGTGAGAAATGGTTTCCCGACAGGATGGGATAATGATCCGGAAACATGACGTGGCTAGGCTTCGCTCCCACTTGGGCCTATCTCGAGAAAAGTTTGCCCAAAAATTAGGAGTATCCGCGTCGGCTGTTGAGAAATGGGAGAGGGGTTCGCATAAGCCACGTGGTCTATCTCTCCGTGCCCTAGAGCGTATAGCAAAACAGTTGAGACGGAAAGGTACCAAGCGTTGATGCCAGTGATGGCCTACGAGGCCACAATAAAGCTAGTCAGAACGCAATTAAAGCGTCGTTTAAATGCGTCCTGAGATGATTGACAACCCTTTTCCGGGTGATATTGGTCTTTTCGTAATAGCCTCACCTATCATTGACGAGGTTTCGCGGATTTGAGGCCTCGTTCCTAGGAGGGGGGAAATTAGCCGTTTAGAGCCAGCCGCCCTTTACGATAATTCGTAAGGGTGTGCCGGCTTTTTTGTTTTATCATTGTCTATTCGACTCCCGAGGCGCTAGAGTGGAAACCCACTTCTCCTCAACTGGAGAGTTTATCAGGCGAGAAAAGGACCCGAAATGATCGATCCTAAGTTACGCGGGCTGCTACTGGGAATTTTCTGCATGGTGCTGGTATCTATGCAAGCCTGTGCCCCGATTGCCCTCGAGATAGCAGGAGAATTGAGCTTGGCCGAAAGCCTCACTGTCCAGGGACTTCTTTACATCCGCCAGGGCAAGTACTCTCAGGCGGAGCCGCTCCTCAAACGGGCGCTAGCGATCTATGAGAAAGTCCTGGGACCTGAGCACCGCGACGTTGCGAGAGCCCTCGACAACCTGGGGGCACTTTACGCCCAGAGCAATTATTCTCCGGCCGAGCCGCTCTTCAAACGGGCGCTAGCGATCTATGAGAAAGTCCTGCAACCTGATCACCTCGCCGTTGCGAGAACCCTTAACGACCTGGGGGCGCTGTACAGCAGCCAGGGCAAGTACTCTCAGGCGGAGCCGCTCCTCAAACGGGCGCTAGCGATCTATGAGAAAGTCTTTGGACGTGAGCACCTCAGAGTTGCGAGTGTCCTCCAGTACCTGGGATTGCTTTACACCGAGCAGGGCAAGTACGCCGAGGCCAAGCCGCCCCTCAAACGGGCGCTAACGATCTATGAGAAAGTCTTGGGACGTGAGCACCGCGACGTTGCGAGAACCCTCAACGATCTGGGGGCGCTGTACGGCAGCCAGGGCAAGTACTCTCAGGCCGAGCCGCTCCTCAAACGGGCGCTAGCGATCTATGAGAAAGTCTTGGGACGTGAGCACCTCAGAGTTGCGAATGTCCTCCAGTACCTGGGGTTGCTTTACACCGAGCAGGGCAAGTACGCCGAGGCCAAGCCACTCCTCGCCCGCGCTCGGGAAATCCGCGAAAAGTACGTCCGACAGAACCCAGGGAACTAATCGGATGACTGAGCGCCTCTGAGTGACAAAACTTGCAATATTGGGTAGTTATTGACACATCTTGGCAGCAGTGGCGCGCCCATTAGTAGAAACATCCCGAAAAATCCTATAAACAATCAACCACTTATCCCAGCGTAGGAGTACCCAATAGTTGGCATGATTCATGCGCCACACTACCACAGAATTCTAACTCTAACCTACAGAGCTAAATATGACCTATACCAATCCCGACACAAAATGCGCCCCGTATGACAGGGCCGCTGGACGCAAAATATATAGTCAAATTTACAGCTCTCACTCTTTTTAGAAGGTGTATCATACTTTGTAAATTGATCGTGCGTATCTTTGCGCGAGCAGCGCTGGTAGGACTATGCCTGGCGCAGACAGGTTGCGGTTCGTCCGAAGAAGGGGAGTCGGCGAACGTCCCTCACATCGGCTTCATGTCCATGTCTGCTTCACCGCCATTCATAGGGGCGCTGCGAGAAGGGCTTAGCGAGTTGGGCTACGTGGAGGGAGAGACGATTAAAATCGACTGGCGACTCACAGACAGGCGGCAGGAGCTTCCGGGATTCGCCGCCGAATTTGTCGACCTGGGCATTGACGTGATCATCGCTGGCGGAACGAAGGCGGTCCAAGCTGCAAAGGAAAAAACCAGCACGATCCCCATCGTGATGACAAACAGCGGTGATGCTGTTGGCACAGGGCTGGTTGCGAGCCTTGCCCGGCCGGGCGGCAACGTGACGGGAAGCACCCAGATCTCTCCGCAGCTGAGCGGGAAGCGAGTTGAGCTGCTCAAGGAGATTATTCCCGATCTGTCCCTCTTGGCTGTTCTGTGGCATCCGGACCATCCGGACACGCCGCTAATTTTTGCAGAGGTCAAGAAAGCGGCCCCGCAGTTCGGGCTGAAGGTTCTATCCCTCGAGGTACGAGGGCCGAACCCCGATTTTGAAGGCGCATTCGCAACTGCTAAGAGGCACGGGGCAGAGGCAATGCTCGTCCTGAGGGACCCGTTCACCAAGAAGCACCAGCAAAAGATAGTAGACCTGGCAGCAAAAATCCGCATTCCCGCCATGTATGAGACAAAGAACTACGTGGATGCTGGTGGCCTCATGCTTTTCGGCCCGAGTTTTAAAGAGCTGTACCGGCACGCCGCAACATATACAGATAAGATCCTGAAGGGCGCCAATCCGGCTGAAATGCCTGTGGAGCACCCTACAACGTTTGACCTGGTGATCAACCAGAATACTGCCGAGGCGATGGGACTGACGTTTCCTGATTCCATCCTTCTCCGGGCGACCGAGGTGATCCGGTAGGCATTTACACTCCTTGCGGAGGAGATTAAGACCATGGAGCCTATCGGTAAGCCTAAGCGCGGGCTCTTCCGAAAGTACGTAGTGATCTTTGTCGTCCTGGTAGGCGGGGCGCTGCTGACGAGCGCCCTCGTCGAGTTGTTTTTCTCTTATAAGGACAAAAGGGAGGCCCTGGCTGACATTCATCGCGAAAGGGCCATGTCCGCTGCGGTGGCAATCAAGAGGTTCATCGACCACATCGAACGGCAGGTACGGGTGGCTGCCAATACCCCGCAGCCTGTCAGCATCGCGGGGCTCACCCTCCGGCGCATGGATTACCTCAGAATCCTGAAACACGTCCCAGCCATTACCGACATCAGCTACCTTGATCGAGCGGGTAAGGAGCAGATTCGAGTCTCCCGTATTTCAACGGATTCCATTGCAAGCCAGGTCGACTACTCCGGGAAACCGAAGTTTAAGGACGCGAAGGCTCAGAAAATCTACTTTAGCACGGTTTACTTCCGCAACGAATCTGAGCCGTATATGACCATTGCAGTGGCAGAGCAAGGGGTAGAGGCCGGGGTAGTGGTGGCAGAGGTAAATTTGAAGTTTATCTGGGAAGTCGTGTCGCAGATCAGGGTTGGGAAGGCCGGGCGTGCTTACGCTGTCGACTCAAGCGGCATCCTGGTTGCTCACCCGAATATCAGCCTCGTTTTGAAGAAAACCGACTTCTCCTCTCTCTCGCAGGTCCAAGCGGCCCTTGCGGCATCGCCCCACCTGTCCAAGGACAAGAAGGTAATAATTGCGCAAGACATCCAGGGGCTAAATGTTTTAACTACTTTCCAGCCCATTGCGCCGCTGGGCTGGCGAGTCTTTGTGGAGCAACCTCTCCGTGAGGCATTTGCACCCTTTCACTCCTCTGTCTGGCGCACCGCCTTGTTCATTCTCTTCGGCCTCGGGCTGGCGGTTCTCACCAGCTTGCTGCTCGCCCGCAAGATGGTGACCCCAGTCCGCGCGCTGCAGGACGGTGCCGCTCGGATCGGTGCGGGGGCGCTGGATCAGCGCATCATTGTAAATACGGGCGACGAATTGGAGGCCCTCGCAGAGGAGTTTAACCGGATGACTGTCCAGCTAAGGGACTCGTACGATAACCTGGAGAAGAAAGTCGCGGCGCTGCAGAAATCCAATATGGTTAAGGATCAATTTCTGAGCGTCATGTCGCACGAGCTCAGGACACCTCTTAGCATTATCATGGGTCATGCGGCTATGGCCAATGAAGGGATGTTAGGGGATGCTACCCAAAAGCAGAAAGTGTCTCTGAAGAAGATCCTGAGTAGCGCCGAAGAACTACTAACAATGGTTAACGGCATCATGGAGGTAACCAAACTCGAGGCTGAGGAAACGAAAGTGGAGAGGATCGAGTTTGGTCTTGGGGAATTCCTTGGTAGTCTCAAATTGTCTTACAATTTT
>JAZFYO010000483.1:0-5883 GCA_036443615.1 Binatia bacterium
TGATCGAAGGGCATGCCGATATCATAGGGACTGAAAAATACAACAAGGGTCTGGGGCTACAGCGGGCCCAGTCGGTGAAAACAGAGCTGGCACGACTGGGGATTGCTCCGGGAAGATTGAGGGTGTCATCTCTTGGAGAGGCCAAACCTTTAATAAACCAGGAGACGGATTGGGCCCGAGCGGCCAATCGCCGGGTAGAGCTAAGATTTAATAGCAACTAAAAAGAAAGACCTTTGGATCTATGAGGCCCAGCCGTATCTCCTCGGCTGGGCCTTTTTTTACCCCCCTGCATTTCACGTGAACCACCCTGATGAAATATCGCCTGAAAGACACCTACTACAGAAAAGCAAAAAACGAGGGCTACCGCTCTCGGGCAGCCTACAAGTTGTTAGAGCTCACCCAGCGATTTCATCCTATCAAACCAGGGGATCGAGTCGTGGACCTTGGGGCAGCACCAGGAGGGTGGCTGCAAGTGGCCTCCAAGCTGACAGGACAGAAGGGTAAGGTCATCGGAGTAGATCTTCAAGCCATCGAGCCCCTCAAAGAGAAAAACATTCACCTTGTCCAAGGGGATATCACTTCTGAGAATATACAAACAGCAGTCAAGGAGCTGTTGGGTGGCCCGGCCGACTGTGTCCTCTCAGACCTTTCCCCCCGACTTAGTGGAATCCGCGAGGCAGATGTCAGCCGTTCCGTGGAGCTGGCTCGAACGGCCTTTAAGATCGCATCCGTTATGCTCAAAACCGGAGGCTCCTTCATGGTAAAGGTTTTTATGGGAGAGGAAACGGCGGCCTTCGCAAAGGAGCTCGAGACGCACTTTGCGTCGATCCGAAGCACACGTCCTGATGCCACGCGCAAGGCATCATCTGAAATCTATATGATCGCCAGAGGATTTCGTCAGGGAACTTAGGTGATCTCGAAGCCGGGGCAGTGGGTTAACCCCCGATTCGATATTCTAAGCTTGCCTGAATAACGATATTTCAATTCTGACCCCACTTCCCCACGATAAGATGGGGCTGCTCCAATCGTTATTCAGATCGGGGTCATTCTACGGTCACACTTTTTGCCAAATTACGGGGTTGATCAACGTCCGTGCCGCGATGGACTGCTATGTGATAAGCAAGCATCTGCAGTGGCACCGTCAGAACTATTGGCGTGAGAAAATGGGAGGCCTTGGGGACAACCAGAGTACGATGCGCCATCCCTTCGATGGGCCCGATGGCTTCATCCGTCAGGGCAATAACCCTGCCTCCTCTGGACTCTACCTCCTTGAGATTTCCCAAGGTCTTCTGAAAATAGCGATCCCTCGGAAGAAGAATTACCACCGGCATCTCTTCACTGATCAAGGCGATCGGTCCGTGCTTCATCTCACCTGCAGGGTAACCTTCAGCATGGATGTAGGAAATTTCCTTTAATTTTAAAGCCCCCTCTAGGGCAATGGGGTAATTAATCCCCCTGCCCAAATAGAGAAAATCTTGGACCTCACTCAGCTCCTGGGTCATCTTTGCGATCTCCCCCTCGAGCTTCAGGGCCTCTTCGATCCAGTGGGGAAGCCGCATGAGATCTTCTAATAGCCTTCGAGCCCCAGCTGGTTTTAAACAACCATTCACCCGTCCCAACCAAACGGCAAATAGATAGAGGGCAGTGAGCTGGGTAGTGAATGCCTTGGTGCTCGCTACGCTGATCTCAGGTCCCGCGTGTGTATATAAAACCCCATCGGATTTCCGTACCAGGGTGGAGTCTACTACGTTACAGATGGAAACAATCCTCGTCTTTTTTATCCGGCCTAAATCTACCGCAGCCAGGGTATCGGCAGTTTCTCCGGACTGACTGACCAGGAGGAGAAGCGAATGAGAATCGATAAGGGGGGTGCGATACCGGAACTCAGATCCATAATCCACTTCAACGGGGATGTGGGCGATCTCCTCCAACATCGATTTTCCGACCAGGCAAGCGTGCCATGCGGTACCGCAGGCAACTAGATGGATCTTCTTTATACGGGCATGATCCTTCTTTTTTAAATTGATCTCTGCCAGCGAAACCTCTCCCGATTTAAGCGAGATTCTCCCCCTGAAGGTGTCGGTAATGGCACGCGGCTGCTCATGGATCTCCTTCAGCATGAAGTGGCGATATCCTCCCTTTTGAGCCGCCACCGCATCCCACGTGATCTTCTTAAAGGCCTTTCTGACCACCCTCTGCCTCCCATCCCACACCTGAAATCCCTTCGAGCTTACCTCGGCGACCTCGCCATCCTCTAAGAAGGTCACCTTCCGCGTATGATCGAGGAGCGCCGGTATGTCTGAGGCCACAAAGGTCTCACTCTGCCCCCAGCCAATGACGATAGGAGTGGAATTCTTGGCTACAATCAAACGCTCGGGGTCTCGTAAACTGAGGAATACCAGGGCATAGGAGCCATGAATTTCCCCGAGACTTTTGCGAACCGCACCGAGGAAATCCGCCCCTTTTTGGATCTTCTCCTCGACGAGATGGGCTACGATCTCTGTATCGGTCTCTGAGGTTATTCTTGCCCCCTTCTTGACCAGGTATTCTTTGAGCTCGAGGTAGTTCTCAATGATGCCGTTGTGGACAACAGCGACACTGCCCGCACGATGAGGGTGGGCATTGGTCTCGGAGGGCCGACCATGGGTAGCCCAGCGCGTGTGACCAATCCCCACGCCGCCTCGAAGAGGTCCACGACGCAAAACCTCCTCGAGATGCTTGAGCTTCCCTTCAGAGCGGCGGATGCTCACATGACCGTCATGAAGCACGGCAATGCCCGCCGAGTCGTATCCCCGATACTCGAGTTTTTTCAGGCTCTCCAAAATAATCGGAGCTGCCTCACGCGATCCAATATATCCAACAATGCCGCACATTGTCGTTCATTAGAGAATACAGAACCCAGAATCCAGAATGAAAATCCGGTACTGTCACTCCTAAATTCTGACTACTGGATTCTGACTGCTGACTCCTGAATTTGCCTATTGCCTACTGCCTGCTGGCTCCTGTTCACTATGCCTTCCCGTGTTTCTCCCTAAATCGCTGCACCCAACCTTTCACATGCTTCTGGGCAACTCGACTAAGGGCTAGAACACCCGAGGGGACATCCTGTGTGATGGTGGAACCAGCACCAATATAGGCGTCGTCTCCCACTACAACAGGCGCCACAAGCTGGGTGTTGCTCCCTACCTGAACCCGATCCCCAATGGTGGTTCGGTGTTTATCAAAGCCATCGTAATTACACGTGATGGTTCCTGCCCCGATGTTGGTCTCTCTCCCCACCGTAGCGTCTCCTATGTAGGCCAAGTGATTCGCCTTAGTCTCTTCCCCGACCGACGAGTTTTTGACCTCCACAAAGCTACCGATATGGACGTTGCGCTTGAGGACGGTCCCAGGGCGGAGATGGGAGAAGGGACCAACCTCTACCCCTTCTCCCAATTCGCATCCGGTAAGGACAACGGAAAACTTAAGATGAGCTCCATTTCCCAGACGGGTATCCACCACATAGGCACCGCCATCGATCAGACATCGCTCTCCCACTATAGTCCGCCCTAACAGATGGGTGTTCGGGCCGATGATAGTGTCCTTCCCAATCAACGCCCCTTCCTCGATATAGGCCGTCTGCGGGTCCTTGAGTGTAACTCCGGACTCCATCCACTTCCGGTTAATCCTCTCCTGCAAATCTTTCTCCATCAGCGCAAGCTCCTCCCTGGTATTAATACCCAAAATCTCCCGTGCGTCTCCTACCTGTACCGTACCTACGCCCTCCCCCTTCCCCGAGGCGATCCCCACAATATCCGGGAGATAGTACTCCCCTTGCTGATTATGGTCAGACAGTTCATCAAGGGCGGAGAAGAGAAAGCGTGAGGAGACCACATAGATACCCGCGTTTACTTCCCGGATCTCAGTCTGCGATTTGGTCGCATCCCTCTCCTCCACAATCCCAACCATCTCTCCTTTGGCATCGCGCAGGATCCTTCCATATCCCGCAGGGTGCGCCACTAAAGCGGTCATTAGTGAGACGGTGTGATTCTGCTCATGATGATGGCGCAGGAGTTCGGCCAGACTCCTATGGGTGACAAAGGGGACATCGCCGCTGAGGATCAAAAGGTCGCCGCGAAAGTCACTAAATATTTCCCCTGCACATCGAACCGCATGACCAGTGCCGAGTTGCTCCTGTTGGGTTACCCAAGTTATTCCGTCTTTGCCGCACGACTGCCTCACCTCCTCCGCGCCATTCCCAACAACGACCACCACTTTCTCCGGCTCTAAGCCCTGGGCGATCTTTAAAGGGTACAAAATTAGGGGTCTCCCCCCCAAACGGTGCAGTACCTTCGGCAAGTCGGACTTCATCCGCTTGCCCAGGCCTGCGGCCAACAGAATAATGCCTAGAGGTCTCATGATACCTTTTGCAAGGATAAATTATAACTGAACTCCTGTTACCAGCAAAGGGGCGTAAAGAGGTAGCGCTTGCGCTGACCTTATGTTGACATCATAGTTCTATAGGGAATAGTCTCTGTCAAATCGAACAAGACAAAGGAAACCAAGTTATGTCTAAAGTAATTGATATCCATGCCCATTTTTTTCTCCAACGGTTTGTCGAGGCCATCAAGGAGGTGAGCAAGGACTACGGTGGCAAGGTGACTGGGATAACGAAGGGCGATTCGTCATCCACCTGAAAGGGATTGATATGGGTCCGATTGGGAAGGAGAATTTTGATCTAAAGCGGAGGCTGGCCGACATGGATCGCGCCGGGATCGATATGCAGATTCTTTCCCTATCTGTTCTCATGGTCTATTGGGCGGAGACCAAGCTCGCCGTGACCTTGGCTCGGCTCGTCAATGACGAGTACGCCAGGGTGGCAAAAAAACATCCAGATCGTTTTGGAGGGTTAGCGACCCTGCCCCTTCAAGAGGTCGACAGAGCAATCGAAGAGATGGAGCGGGCTATCTTGGATCTGGGCTTACAGGGCGTCTATATCGGGACAAACATAAACGGGAGAGACTTTGACGATCCGGTCCTTTGCCCCTTTTTTCAAAAGGCCCAACAACTCGATGCCCCCATCTTCGTCCATCCCGCTAACGTGGTGGGAACCGAGCGGTGGGGAAAACATCGTCTCTGGAATCTGCTGGGAAACCCCTTTGACACCTCGATCGCTATCACCAAGCTGATTCTGGGAGGCGTGTTGGAAGAACTCCCGGAGCTGAAGCTCTGCTTTGCCCATGGGGTGGAGCCTTTCCCTATCTAAGAGGGAGAATCGATCACGGTTACAAGGACCGACCCGAATCCCATGGTGGGCTTCCAAAGCTTCCGAGCGAATACCTCCATCAGGAGATATACTTCGACACCATCGTCTTCGATGAGTCCATCTTGGAATACCTGGTGGCATCGGTGGGGAATGACAAGGTGTTGCTGGGAAGCGATTATCCTTTTGCGATGGGAGACCTGGATTCCGTCACCTCGGTGAAGCGCCTGAAGTCCCTCTCTCCCCCTGAGTCGGAAAAGATCCTCGGGGGAATGCCGCCCGGCTATTGAAGCTTGAATAGGAAACTAAAGCTCAGTTGGATCTTGCCAAAAAATAATCATCACAGCAGACAACGAAATGCCAGGGCACTCCAGCGGGCGGACTCTCAAGGTGACCGGAAAAGGGTCTCGAGCCAAGAAAGGGTCTGAACATCTCTGCTCAAAGCGAGTTGCAAGAGAGGAGGCATAAAAGCAGAGGAGGTTGTGCCTTTACTTGATCGCCCCAACGGTAAAGCCGGCAATGAAGCGATCGAGGAAGAAGTTGTACAGGACAGCCACTGGAACACTGGCAATAAAGCAGGCGCCCATTAAGGAGCCCCAGAAATAGACATCCCCCCGTACCAGGAAAGTCGGTACACCTAC
>JAZFYO010000484.1:0-2968 GCA_036443615.1 Binatia bacterium
CTGTACGGAAAAGAACATTGCCTCCGATGTGGAGGTGATCCCCATTCAGCAAGTCGAAGCGGCATACGAGCGGACGATCAAGGGAGACGTTCGCTATCGCTTCGTGATCGACATGAAAACCCTGTGATGCGATTGGCTCTTCGCAGCGACCCACGGTTTAGGAAGGTTGTCCTATAGAGGACAAAAGCCAGTAACGCCTTGATAAAGTTTGATAAGAGCTGGAGAGAGTTGAAATTTAACTAGTCGATTTTACGAGTGGTCGTCCGTGCTTTTAAGGCGAGGGCCATCGGCTCTCATTGGATCTGCACATTCCATCCTTGCGGCCAATCCTCGACTTCTGCGAGAGAACCGCTGCAGTCAGAAATCCGGACCATTAACCAGAACTTCTCGACGCTACTAGAACAAGATCAAAGAGCTGAGTGTCCCAAAACAGAAATACTCGTGTAAGGAACGCGCGCAAAATCAGACTCCTTGTTGGGGACCTCATCCAAGGTAGGTCTGGTTGCCGGGAAGAAGGACCATCGCAATGGTTTTAGGAGTGTAGGGTTTCGGCTCGGAACTAGCGGCGCTCAAGTGGTCGGCAACCAACCCCATCTTGGAGGTCTGACGGCTTCTATCGGGGTGTGCGAGATAAGGAGAAGTCTGATGCGACTCCACGTTTCTGGCCCACTGGTTTTTATCCTCCTATTATCTAGTGCTTCAACCCTCGCAGCCCCCAAAGCGGATCTTTGGGACCGTTGGGTGGCTCATGACCCACAGTCAACTGTGAAGGTCGATCACCAGCCCTGGGGCCGTTTCCTCAAGACCTATATCGTGCACGGGCAGGATGGTGTGAACCGGCTCCCTTACGCACAGATCTCGCCGGCGGACCGAGCGGCGCTGGACAGCTACCTTGCACGCCTCGCAGCGGTCCCTGTGAGCAAGTTGAAGCGGACGGAGCAACGAGCCTTTTGGATCAACCTCTACAATGCGCAGACGGTGAGTGTGATCCTGGCACATTATCCCGTGAAGAGTATCCGGGATATCGATATTTCACCGGGGTTTTTCTCCGACGGACCCTGGGGGAAGAAGCTGCTCAGCATCGAGGATGAGAAAGTGAGCCTCGATGAAATCGAGCACCGGATTCTGCGGCCGATTTGGAAAGACCCGCGGGTGCATTATGCGGTGAACTGCGCCTCGATCGGGTGTCCCAATCTGCAGGATCAGGCGTTCACCGTGGAGAACACGGACGGGCTGTTGACCAAGGCGGCACGGGAATACGTCAATCATCCACGCGGGGCCCGGGTTGAGAAGGAGAAGCTGGTGGTCTCCAGCCTGTACCGCTGGTTCGCCGCGGATTTCGGCGGGAATGACCGTGCGGTCATCGCCCATCTGAAGCGCTACGCCGATGCGCCTCTTCGTGGGCAACTGGACCGGCAGAGCCGCATTTCGAACCATGGGTATGATTGGGCGTTGAACGAGGCCCGGTAGCGGAGCCCTTCACCACCGTGCCCCCGAACTCTCGCGGCAGACTCAACGAGAGATGTGAAAATCCTGAACTTTAGGTTCCAGCGAGCACCTGAGCTATGGTAAAGGTGTCGCGCCTCGGAGCCAAGCCGGCCAGAACCGGACTATTCTCCGAAGCGTCAAAACAGTAACATTTAGGGGGACTCGATAGCGTGGACCACAATCACGCTGTGATGACACGCTGGGACGACTGCCGAACATGTTCGAGAATGCTCTGATCATCGTCACCGGCTTCCCACATCAGCTGAAGGAATTTGGCTGGGTGGATCCTGACCTTCTTGAGAAAGGGGCGATCGCCGCCGCAGCCATACATCAGCTCAGATGGCATTTCCCCGCGTAATTTGGCCTTAGCCTTGGCTATAATGCGTGGCAACCAGCGAAATCCACCCAAACTTGCTCCCATTGAAGGCAGGGAATCCATAGAAATGACATGTGGTGACGCCTTCCCTTGTTGTACAAGGAGAAAATATTCACGGCGTACCGCTGTGATCTCTGCGACCGTCTCAAACGGCGGCTCCCCGACCTCACACCAATCCTCTATGAAGTCGTAGAGTTCCTGCGGCTTGGCTCCAATAGAAGCCAAAAAGGCTTGCTCCTCAGGCGAGAACATTTTCTCTGGTTCGCGCTGGTCTCGTTGGTAAGCCTTCACAGCCCCCTCGTAGATTTCGCGGAATCGCTCTTGCCACCCTAGATCTTTGACTGATTCTAGAGCCACGTGCTCGACACTCTCTTTTTCGTCTCGCATGCCTGCCCTTTCTATTCCCCTCACCCTGCCCCTCCCCCCACTGGGGAGAGGGGCAGGGAAAGGACTCAAAATGGAACGTAAAACTCTTCAGCGTGGGTACAATGGATAATTCACTGCCTTGGGTATTTCGATGATCGCCAGCCGTAATCCTTGTTTACTATCGGCTGCGATCGAAACCGTAGCATCTTCCCCAGTCTGAATGACCGTGAAGTCCTTGGCCTGAGTCGTAAGGTTCCGGCCAGCGGCTGCTTGTTGTCTCCAAGTCCCTGACCCACTAATCGTCACCACGGCGAGATTCCGGCCTGCAGGTAGCTTGCGGGAGTAGATCTGACCGGGTTCAATGGTCACATCCTGCATAGTGGCTTGAGAAGCCAGTGAAACAGGGGCATCCTTTCCAATAATCTTCTTTTCACGAACACCGTCTCCGCGCATAACGGGAAAGTCTTGGTCATGAATTTCTTGGTAAATTGGTGCCCTTTTCACCGCATCCCGTAAATCAGGCTCAAACCAAATCTGGAATATTTCGGTTGGGTCCCCAAGAAACTCCTCTTCGTGGGAGATACCCGAGCCGGTCTGCATCACCTGCGCACCGCCGGTTTGGACTTGGCTCACCATACCGAGCGTATCGCGATGACCGATCTCTCCCTCAAGGACATAGCTCATAATTTCAAACCCTTTATGCGGATGAAGGCCGATCTTGCCATAGCCTATGGAGGT
>JAZFYO010000485.1:0-3631 GCA_036443615.1 Binatia bacterium
ATGCCTTTTATGACAGTCTGCGCCGCCGTAGGGTCCCCTTTTTGTTTTCCGGGCATCTGGCACTAGGAACCATTAACGGTATACCCACTCGCCCGTGCCCACCTTGGGGGGGGGGCACCCCTTAGAAAAAACGTTCCGGTTTTGTGCCAACTTCAGGTGACAATCCTTAGCACTCGGTAGCATCACCTTGAGGCGACAGCCTTACTTTGCTAGAGTTTTTGCGCTCCTTATCAATCAGTATTATCCGACTCGTCTCCTAAACAGGGAGGATCTAACAATGTACGGATGGAGAGGAATCGTTGGCTTGGTAAAACCTACGTTTCGGCCGGGATCTTTGGAGAGGTTCATTCGGCTCATGCCGGATGGGGTTTGTGTGATACCTCGATATGTCGGGGTACGCGCGGGGACGGGGAAAGAATTCCAAGAGGCCCTGGCGATTGCAGAGCAGAGAGTGGCTGAACTGGCGAAGCTAGGCGTGGATCTCGTGGTCATCCAGGGAGTTCCCCCTATTATGTTGCGGGGATACGACTTCGATGCAGAGATCAGAAAGACCCTCCAGGAAAAGTACGGGGTGCCTGTGCTGACTGCGACAATGACACAAATTGAGGCCCTCAGGGCCCTGGGGATTCGCCGGATGGTGGGGATTACCTATTTCAAAGACGATTTGAATCCAAAGTTTGCCAAGTTCTTTGAGGATGGCGGTTTTGAGGTGGCCGCTATGCGAGGGTACGTTGACATGCCCTTCTCTGACTTGGGGAAGATCTCGGCGGAGGAGATTTACACCTATGCCAAGAGGGTCTTTCTTGAGGTGGGTGGTGGAGACTGCATCTACCTTCTGGGAGCCGGTTGGGACTGTCTCCCCGCCATAGAGCCATTAGAGCGTGACCTGGGCGTGACTGTCGTGACCAATGTACCGGCTGATGTCTGGGCTACTCAGAAGCATCTTCACATTCGTGAACCGGTAAAGGGCTACGGGCGGTTATTGGAGGAGATGCCTTGAAGAGAAAATCACCCTCCTGTGAAAAATTAACCTAGAAAAGGGGACAAGCTCAATTTTTCCGGTGGGCAATGCCATCCTGGTAAGAGAGCGGTCAACAATCGCGGTCGTTAGTGCTTTGAGAGTGCCGGAAGAGAATATCAAAAATCAATAAACCTAAACCCGTTTCTTTAATTGTCTCAAGTCGGTTGACGCATCCAAGGAGGCACTATGAAGTCGCGTGCTGCCGTTGCCTGGGAGGCGGGCAAGCCTCTCGTAATAGAAGAAGTCGAGGTGCAGGGTCCCGGGAAAGGGGAGGTCTTGTTACGGCTGGTTGCCAGCGGTGTATGCCATACCGATGCGTACACCCTCTCCGGCAGTGACCCTGAGGGGATCTTTCCCGCAATCATGGGCCATGAAGGTGGGGCAGTGGTGGAGGAGATGGGCACGGGCGTAACCAGTGTGAAGCCCGGTGATCACGTCATACCCCTCTATACCCCGGAATGCGGCCAATGTGAGTTCTGTAAATCTTCAAAAACCAACCTCTGTCAGGCCATTCGTCTCACTCAAGGCAAGGGTCTGATGCCCGACGGGACCTCCCGTTTTGCCGTCAAGGGAAAGACCGTTTACCACTATATGGGGACGTCGACGTTTTCGCAGTACACGGTGTTACCGGAGATCGCTGTGGCGAAAGTCAATAAAGCTGCGCCGCTGGATAAAGTGTGCCTGCTGGGCTGCGGCATCACCACCGGAATCGGTGCCGTGCTCAATACCGCTAAGGTGGAGCCTGGTTCCACTGTGGCTGTATTTGGCCTGGGTGGTATCGGCCTCAGCGTGATTCAAGGGGCGGTGCTTGCCAAGGCAGCGCGCATCATTGCCGTTGACATCAACACGAAGAAATTTGAAATGGCAAAGCAGTTGGGCGCCACGGATGTGATGAACCCCAACGATCACGATGGGCCTATTCAGCAGGTCATAATCGACTTAACAGACGGCGGCGTGGATTACTCCTTTGAATGCATCGGTAATGTCAACGTAATGCGCTCCGCCCTGGAATGTTGTCATAAGGGCTGGGGTGAATCGGTTATCATCGGTGTGGCTGGTGCGGGCCAAGAGATCAGCACCCGACCATTCCAGCTTGTTACCGGAAGGGTGTGGAGGGGAACGGCATTCGGAGGGGTCAAAGGACGCTCGCAGTTGCCCGGTTACGTAGAGAGGTACCTCCGCGGTGAGATAAAAGTGGATGAGATGATCACCCACACCATGCCCCTGGAGGAGATCAATCGCGCATTTGATTTAATGCATGAAGGGCAGAGCATCCGCTCGGTCATTTTATACTGACCAAGCTTCTTTAAGTTCGCAGATTTCCAAAGAGGCGCTGGAGAATATACGGGGTCGGGATTTGATTTTTAGCCAATGTTCGAAAGCTCGGCTCCTGTTCAGTGATTTCTTAGCTGGTTACCAGAGGAGCTCGCGGTGATTCCGTATGAGGGTTGTACAAAGTCTTTATTGATGTCTGGCATTAACCCTTGCTCCAGATCACTCTAATGCCATACTTCAAGATTCGACCCTCATCAGCTCAATGATCCGTAAATATTCCAGACCACAACACCAACATTGGCAAGCACTATCGTTGAAAGAAGAATTACGTCCATGATAATTTCTCTTTAATTGGTTCAATAGCGGTAGACTGATAAAAATCCATTCTTCTTATGCTCATTCTGAATCGTAAATATTCCAAACCATGAGAAAAACGATGGCTGATGCTATGATTGAGGTAAAGATCAAAATATCCATGGGAAGTTCTCCTGTCCTGTCGTCTTCATCTTAAGTATTGGCCTTTCATTTTTGTGTCGCGGTCCATGGAAGTCGTGCGGATACCGTATATATCCACTCACCTAACCAAGAGAAGACCTTCTGAACTATCATAGAGCTTCAAGTAACCCACCAACCTTCTATTATAAGGGTCATTATAAACAGGCAGTACTGCTATGATTTCTTCCTCGGGGGCAATCGAATTAAAAGATTCCAGCCTAAGCCGATCTGCCACCACCGAAAAGAATAGTCCCATTACTCCACCTAACAGCACAGTAACCAGATACGCTTTGACAGTTTTCATAGCTTTTTACTTCCTCTTCGGTTCTTTCCGGTCTTGAGGAGTCTATTGGCAAGTCTCGTGCCAGAAACAAAAAGGGAACATCGATTGCCCCCTAAGTGACCAAACAGATGGAGAAATATGAAATTGGAGTAGGCTTAGTGGGTTGCTTGAGAAAAGCGGGCTATTCCCACTATTTTGGGATCGTTACGACAGATTGGGAATTCTCACCGTTTCTCTGATCGAGGGGTTACAGAGAACAGTCTAAAGATTTCCAGTTGGCAACTGATAGGGGGATGTGGGGGCCGAGGGGTTTGGGTTGACTATTACTCAACCTTGACACGTCCATTGATGCTCATTTGATAGGGTTATGGGATCTGGTCTGCAGCACCCTGATGTGAGCCTCCACCGAGCGGGATAAAGCCTCCAGGTTGTATCCCCCCTCCAGCACCGACACCAGCCGGCCACCGGCAAATCGTTCGGCGATTTCCTTTACGATCCGGGTGAGCGCAGCATATCCATTCTCTGTGAGTTGGAATTGGGCCAGCGGATCTCGCCGA
>JAZFYO010000486.1:0-2589 GCA_036443615.1 Binatia bacterium
TTCATCCAACCACTCCTCAGTAGATCTTCACGGGACCCTGGAGGCATTAGCTCAGAGGGTCTTCTCTGATTATGAGTTAAAGAGGCCGGTAGGTTATCGGCTTGCGTGGGAGATTCTCCAGGAGAGACTTACGGGGTTGCTGGGTGGCGTAGTTGAACGGGACTGCAAGGAGCTTATTCAATCCGGCTATCGTCCTCTTGCGGTTGAGATTGATGCCAAGGAGCGGTTGGAAGGCCAATGGCCGGCCCCCTTAAAGGGTCTTACCATTCTCGGTCGCATGGACCGGATCGATTATTTGGCTGATAAAAACCATTATCGGGTGATCGATTACAAGTATAAATCGGGTCCAAATCGGTCCACAGAGGACAACAATCTAAGCCGCTCCGCCCTGCGCGGCAAGCGACTACAACCCCCGTTTTATCTACTTCTCGGAAAACGTTTTGCAGCGGGACGAAAAAAGGGAGCGGCGGAGCCGACGGTCGAGTCGGCATTTTATTTTCTTGCACCAGAATGGCCAACAGGTCCTCTCGTGACCGAGATCTTTCCTGCCGATGCCTGGGAAGGATCACTGGGCGCGGGACTGAAAGAGACCCTCTCTCTTCTTCTTGAGGGAATTCGGCAGGGCCGATTTTTTATCCATCCAGGGGCACATTGTGATCACTGTGAGGTCTCAGAGCTCTGCCGGAAAAACCACCTGCCTACCCGGTGGCGTGCGGAGAACGATCCTATAACCGAACCTCATCGCGACCTCCGGCTAAAGGGCCTGACAAAAGAGGTCCCGAATCTAGCAAAGAAGTCTCGTTGACCGAAGAGAAAAAAGAGATGACCGATCACCCTGAACTTGCAGAGCGAGCCGGCCTTGGCGATCGTCAGGAACGCGAGATGGCGGTCACCACCTTTGACCGCAATGTGGTGGTCACGGCAGGGGCGGGCACGGGCAAGACCACCTTGCTCGTGGATCGCCTGGTACATTTGCTGATGCGCAATCCGGAACCGCTGAAGATCACTGAAATCGTGGCCCTGACCTTCACCAATAAGGCCGCAAACGAGATGAAGCTTCGCCTCCGGGAACGCCTCCAATCCTACCTTGGAGTCCGGTTGGATAGGGCTCCAGCAGACAAGAATGAGGAAAAGACTCAGGGAGAGGTTGGATCCCTTATTGAAAGATACCGTCTAACTAAAGACCAGGTCGATTCTCGAGCAAGAGAGGCGCTGCGCCATATCGAGAGAGGCGGGATAAGCACGATTCACAGTTTTGCCGCCAATCTTCTCAGGCTCTATCCCATGGAGGCTGGGCTGGACCCGCAGTTCCGTGAAGACGATGGCTCGTGGTTCGAGCGATACTTCGAGGAGAGTTGGGCCACCTGGTTGGATCAGGAGCTGTCCGCCCAAGGGGCTCGAAGAGAAGACTGGAAACAGGTCCTGAGGAAAATCTCCTTGGAGGAGATGCGAAAATTTGCCTTCGCATTATGCTCGGAGACCGTGCAGCTTGACCGGCTTGGGCATTTTCCCCGGGATGGTGATATTCCCCCGCCTGTACGGCAGTGGCTGAAGAAGCTGGAGGAAGAGGCAACAAACCTCATGGGTCAACACCCCGACGGGAGACAGCAGATTGATAAACTTACTCGCATATCCCATGAGATTGTCCGTGAGATTTTGGCACGCGGCGAACTTGTAGGGGGTATGCTAGAAGAAGAAAAGGCTTTCCTGGCGAGGAAAGGGCCTAATCCGGTCAAGGCGTGGAGTGAGAGTGAATTCGAGCTGGCGAAGGAGCTGGTGCGTGTAGCCAGGCGCCTCTGCCAAGTTGACGAGAAGTTAACACGCCGTCTCTGTGGACTCCTCGTCCCGTTTGCCGAGAGTTGCCGTGAGGGCTTCGTTAAAGAGGGCTTCGTCTCCTTTGATGGATTGCTGGTTCGGGCAAGGAACCTCGTTCGTGACCGCTTGCCCGTGCGTGAGGAGATAAAAGAGCAGTTCAAGGCGATCCTGGTTGACGAGTTTCAAGATACCGATCCCATCCAGTATGAGATTCTCCTCTATCTGACCGAGCAGATCGGTCGGCAGGCGAGGCATTGGAGAAAAGTCAGGTTGACACCAGGAAAGATCTTTGTGGTAGGCGATCCCAAACAGTCTATTTACGCCTTCCGCAGGGCGGACATCGAGGCCTATCTGGAAGTCGTACAAGAAATCATCAAGGCACAAAACGGGGTCGAATTCCGGCTTACCACCAACTTCAGGAGCCACTCAGGTATTCTGAACGTAGTGAACGGCGTCTTTGAACCGTTGATCCGTGCACGAGAAGGATTACAACCGTCCTATGTACCCCTTCATCCATCGGAGTCCAGCGGCACTGACGGAACGATCGGCCCCAGCTCGTTCCCTTTTCGAAACGTAGAGATCCGTGGGATCGAACCCGAAAAAGGGACGGCAAGTGCGGATCTTGCGCGCAGGTTGGAGGGGGAGGGCTTGGCCCGCTGGTTGTCGGAGGAGGTCTTGGGCAAGGCCATGGTGCTGGACCGAGATCAACGTCCTGGTCCTGTGGAGGCGAAGGATGTGGCCATCCTTTTGAGGACATTAACGGATGTCCATCAG
>JAZFYO010000487.1:0-7342 GCA_036443615.1 Binatia bacterium
TCAGAACTAGATGGTCGATGCCGAGAATGCTCTCTATCGCCGCCAATGGGTCTCCCAGATGAAGGAGGAAGAGTGATGGGCGATCTCGACACAGGCAGGAAGACGTGGTGAGGTGAGGTATGGCCGAAAAACTTGATCCCCAGCAAATCGTCACCTTCGAAGAACTCCTCCGGGCCTGCCTCTACGAGCAGGAAGCCCTCCGCCGGGTGCTCGTGCGGAAGGGGTTGGTGACCAACGAGGAGGTTTAGGGAATGGGTGGAATATTCTCATGTGACTCGGATGTTTGCCGGGTTGGCTTAGGTATAGCTGTATTTATTCTTAGCGCAATCTTGGGATGGTGCCTGTACTTGTTGCGAAGGCGATGATGTCCTAAGAGGAGGTGCTGGAGGAGGTCAAGGCGGTACGGCGGGAGTTGGAGGGGAAGCGGGGGCGGCAGGAAAGAAATCTTGGAGGGTAGCTAGGATGCGGCAGTGGACATGGACTTCGGACATGACTGGCGACGGTATTGTCACAATTCGTGACGTATGGGCCTGGACCCTATGGCTGTTCTTCTACCCTGGCGATCTTGCGATTTATTACATGTTGTCCGCCGAACGGTTTGCCCAGTTTTTTGAGCTAACGCCAGCGCACTACGGTGAGGCGGTCTCTGGCACTATATCAGTGGTTGTTTGGTTCATTCTCTGGGTCTCTGCATTAGGGGTATTCCATGCGTTCCGTGATAGATCCCTTCGCCAAGGAGGGGAGGGGTGAGCAAAGCGGTTGGTCTACAAGGCCGGCAAGGTCATCTGGAGCGCACCGTAGGGAGGATCCGATGAAAGTCTCACAGATCCTAGCGATCATCTTCTGTGCGTTTATCCTGTGGTTTAAAAATTACCCGCCACAATCGGGCACCTATACGTGGGAGCCGGTGACAACATTTGACACGTTGGTGCATTGTGAAAGGCGAGCCGAGCGAGACAAGCAGCATCGCGATGCCGTGTGGCAAACATTGACCAAGGAGGAGAAGGCTACCATGCCCAACGTGGTCCCGGTCTGCTTTCCGGGCACGTTTGATCCGCGGGGGAAGTGAAAGGAGGAGGCATGATGGACAGCATGGCGCTCTGGTTCTCGATCTACCTCGCCTTAATGCTCTCCTATTTGACCATCAAGGTCTTGGAATATGTCGGAGGGTTTTTGTGGGGTTTCTGGCATGGGATTCAGAAGCAAAAGGAGGAACTGGCCCATATTCCGCAAGAATACTTCGATAGGATCTATGACGACATACGGACGGGGAAGCTGGACATACAGACGGGGAAGTATCGCACGACAGAAGAGGAGGAGGAGTGAGGGATGGCTGAGCCAACAATGGAAACCCTGGCACGACGGCTGGACCAGGTGGAGCGAGGGACCGCATGAAAGCCTATCTCGACTACAACCTTCTATGTGGTATCGCGAAGCAAGACACAGAACAGGAGGAGCTGGATACTTTGGAAAAGATTCGCGAGCACTACAAAGCAGGCCGGCTTGATTTAAGGATTTCCCAGGTCCATCACAGAGAACTTGAGCCATATGGGGATCTCAAGAAGAAAGAGAATATTAAGCAACTCCTTTCCGACTTTATGGAGGTGCCCATCGTTGAGGATTCCGAACTTCAGGGCTTTAACATTCAATGGGATTACCGAGGTGGATTCATCTCGTCCCCTCGCATGGAGGATGATCCCATATGCAGGGACCTCCGTCAGATCCCTTTGAAGAGACGGGACGCTCATCATCTGATGGTAGCAGCACGCGCCGGTTGTGACGCGTTTCTTACCTGTGACAAAAGAACGATACTTAACCGACGCGAGGAGATCGAGAGGCAGTTGTCCGGAATCCAACAGATTCGCTTGATGAAGCCATCGGCATTCGTGAAAAAGGTCACTCTGGATGAGACCGGCAAGGTCATCTGGAGCGCACCGTAGGAGGGCAATGTGTTGGACCACAAATGTGATAAAATATTACTCTCGGCCTAGGGTCGCTCCCGAAAAGCCGTTCCCGATGGCCTGGCCGAGGTTTTCTTTCGGGGCTTCTACGGGAGAAACAATGCCTCGTGCTCCAAGCAAAAGACGACACCTCAAAAAACTTTCGGACTGGCAACGGAAGCATCTAGAATCCATTCGCCGCTGTGATGAGCCTCCTTGGCATCGTGTCAACACCGTTCAGAATTACCTAATTTCCCTCACCCCCACACAAAGGCAGCGGGACATCTTGGAAGAGATCACGTTCTACCTCGAAGAGCTTGGACCTTATCAAAAGCGGAAAAGCAATACAATTGAGCGGATGATAAGTGAGGAACGGGACCACTTGAAAATCCTCACCAACAGTTACAGTGGACTTATACTAAAGGCGTACAAGGTTGGCCTTGGTAAACATCCTCTTGTGGAAGAGTGGTTGAAGACACGGCGCGTTGTTGGAGACTGGGACACGCTCCGTCGAGTCAAAGGCCTTGAGAAGGGCGTTAAACGCCCCATAAAAACGAAAGATCATGAACTGTGGAATCTAATCAGCCGCCAAACAAAGAAATACATACAGGATAATAACAAGCTGCCGACCCAGGAACAAACCCGGAGATTACTGTATAATCTTCAAAAACTTCCTAAAATGTCCCGCCAAGCGTTCCAAAAGCTAGTGAATCGCCTCGATCTTCGAGACTACTTCAAGGACTGACCCCCCTCTCTCCCTCTCAAGTTGTCAACCATTTTTGTCCAACCTTATACCCCCCTCTTTGTTCGTCTAGTAAACTTTACCTAAGCTGCTTGATCAGTAACCCGCAAATCAGACAGTTTTAGGGAGGAGATCGTGCGAGTAGCTGACATCGCAAGAGAATTGGGGTGCAGCGCCACTTGGATCCGGCGACTGGAGCGAGAGGGCCACATTTCTCCTGCCCCACGTGATTTCAACGGCCATCGGCGGTATACGCCACAAGACTTGAAGCGGTTACGTCAAGTGATCTTCCCAGGGAGGAAAACCAAGAGGAGCGGTAATGATTAACTCATTTCACCACCTTCAAGCTGAAGCCTTCATTGATTGGCAAAATCGTCTCCCAGAAAAACATGATCTCGCATCTACCCTTGAATTCTGGCTGGATAGTAAGGGTTTTGTGCCCAAGGATAGATTAGCCATTAGAGAGTTAATTACAAACCTCTTGCAGGCGGTTCCTGCCGAAGGAATCACCACTGCTTCAGGAGTAAGGTGACCGCACAATGTGGAGGAAGTGATATGAACCACCGAGGAATAAACCGAGAAGTAATTGAGATTGCTCTAAAAAAAGAATGATGGGGGTCGAATCTTTACTCTTGAGCGCACGCCGATAGCTGTGAAAGTTTTTCGGGAGTGGAGGGCAAGATCTTGACTCACAAGTAAAGATTTGACCCCACTGCCTCTTTCTAATCGTCCCGAGCCAGCTTTCTGATTGTAATCTGCGCCGGCGATGGTCATGCATTTTGAGCGCGTAGGTCGGGTCAGTTACCGCGACAAAAGCCGGCAGAGCCATAAGAAAAGCCTAAGCCCTCCATCCATCCTGCTCGGCGTCCCCACTGCACCGTCTCCTCCTGTTCTTTCCTGCTACCGCTGCTTGCCTTCCCCGAGTTCCTCCTCAATCATTCGCTGAAAGGTCTCGAAGGGATGCGCACCCACCAGCATCTTGCCGTTGATAAAGAAGGTCGGGGTGGCGCGGGCTCTCAGGGCTCGCCCCATGCCCGTCTCCTCTTCGATCTTTTGGGCATATTTCCCCGAGTCCAGGCATCGATCAAATGCTTTCCCGTCCAGCTCGACCTCCCGCGCATACCCTTTGAGTCTTCGGTTGATCAACGCGAAGGAGGCGAAGCGGCCCTTCGAGGTGAAGACCTTATCGTGGTACTCCCAGAACTTGCCTTGCTCCCGGGCACACTCCGCCGCCTGGGCCGCGGTAACCGATTGTGCTCCTAGGATCGCCAGGTGGCGGTAGACGAACCGGACCTTGCCTGGCTGTATGTACGCTGTGTCCAAGCGGGGAAGGGTCTCCTTCCAGAACTTCCAGCAGAAGCTGCATTGGAAATCAGAGAATTCGATGATAGTGACGGGGGCCCTTTCAGACCCCTTGGAGGGTCCCCTGGCCAGGACGGCCAGCATCTCCTTTGTCTCTAGGGATTGACCGGCGGCGCTCGAGGTCAAGGCCAGCAGCGCCAAGAGACTCAACAACGCCAGGTGCCTGAACGTAGACACATGGCCCCTGGGTCTGGCTTCCTCTTGATTATCCATACGCCCCCCCCATCGGAGATCTCATAGCCCCCTACTCGGATGCATTGCCGCCTCGTCACTCGCTTATTTTCTCTTTCTCACTTGGAATGTTACCCACTCGTGTGCAGGAATACATAAATAGCTTATGGAGCGAGAGGAGATCATCGACTGCTGCCATGAGTCGTAGAAGGTGCGCCACCACGCGGTCTTCCGGGGGAAGCAGCTCCCGAACACTTACTCGATAAAAGGCAACCCTTTGGTTAGTCAATGCTTCACCTCCCCGAGAGGCCCTGCCTTGCCTTCCTTGCCCCTCCCTGGAGCTTCAGACACACCTCATAGTCTTCATATTCGCCGGATCCCACGTGGTAGTGCGAATTTCCTGGCTAACCTTGAGAAAGCATTGAGCCGTATTCTACGACACCAAAAGCCAGGACCAAAACGCAAGGCCCCAAAAAGATAAGTATGGGGGCCACCATTTACGAGTGCAGGCTCTTCTGAGGAACGTGCCTTCGCGACGGGCTCACGCCGTTCTGAGCTCCGTGCCGCCCGCAACACTCCACTAGAGAAAGAAGCCAGAAAAAGGTGACGCGGGCAAATTCCTTGCACTCTCCCTTTGTCGGAGCTAGAGTTCCGCGTTGATTTTAGTGAAGTCTGTATCGATGAGATCGTAGAGAGCTTTCACCAACTTCATCACGTCCTGTAGCGGGTTCAATATCTCCGTTGGACTAATCCACTGTTGACCATGTTCGGCGTCCGGCTCGGCGTCGACCCGTGTGACCTTGCCGCTGTAGTCCCTCTCGATCATGACTACACCCAAGCCCGGAACCTGAATGTGAATGCCACGCGGTTCGCCCTTGTTGTACGAGAAGTAGTACTCCTTATCATCCCAGTTACCCTTCACCATCGCGATGTGCCCCTGGTCGTCATACTCAACGGTTACGAGCTTGCCTTCGTGGTTGGTTACCTCAATGCGCTCACCTCGCGCATTAAACAGGGATTTGTACCATTCCCGGATTACACCGTTCGGTCCGCGTTTGGTAACGGAGGTAACTTTGAAGAACTTTGGATGGTGTTCCACATCAATCGTCTCGTCGGGCGACTTTATCCGCTTAATCAGGCCGAGATTGTTGTACGTGTACAGGGTCTTCTTGCCGGATTGTGCAACTTCGAGCGGCTTACAACCGCAGGCACTCAAATAGTAAACCTTAGGTTCCTCCCAGTTGGCATCCTTCATGGTTAGGGAATTGTCCACCTTATCGAACGTGAATTCGACACGGTGCGGCTCCGCATCACCTCGCCATCTTTTCGTAACTACGCGAGACCACCTAATCGGATGATCCTCGAACTCCCACTGGATCCGCTCCGATCCTCGGATCAATTCGGTTCGTTTTTTCTCGCTGTATCGGATTATTAGCGGTTTGGAGGCTTCGGCTTCCTCTACACGGTTAATGCGGCCACCGTCATCGTAGCCGTATGAGATAAGCGTCTTGCCGTCTACTGATACATTAACAAGGCGTCCATCGTCATACGCGTACTCGTAGCGTGTGTTGTCTTCGTACCTGGCCATCTGGACTTGCTCATGAGAGTTGTATTCGAAATCGATAAAATGAGGCTTGTCCGTCAGGACGGACACGCGTGCGACGCGCTTAGGATTTTGCGGATCGTAGCGGATCTCGATAGTCGGCTGGGATGGCTTTCTGATGAAATGCAACCGGCCATCACGATGGAAAAAGTAATAAATTGGCCCTGGTACACGGATCTGAACGTGTTCCCCAATGAAGCGTAGTTCCGCGACCTCAAGCCCAATGCCGATATAGCGGAACTTTTCCTCCTTGGACAGCTCGGACAGGAAGAAATCGGATTTCCTTTCCTCTGCTTTAAGGACTTTATTAAGCGCGGTTTTTGACGACACGGTGGGCACGTATGGTTTGAGAAGTTCGACATACTTTTTTTCGGGCTGCATGGGTTTGAACTCGATGAATTCCCCCGATTCGTCCCAGTAAACGATCTTGCCAACCGTTGATCTGTTGACTGCGATCCGGCTCTCGAAGGAGTAATGCCACCCCCGTCCGAATGGTCCGTCCTGTTCACTGTCGGCGGAGAAGTACCGACGGCGGAGCACGATCGGGTCCCACTCCGGCCTTTTCGTGTGCTGTGGCGTGTCGGAATCCGTGCGGCGATAGGTCTGTGCCCGCTCGAACCAGGTTTTGGGTGACTGGACATGCTTGAATGGGTTGGGTATATCAACGCTAGCTACCACGGTTGGAAGAACAACATCGGGGGTCTTGCCAGGCCTGTCTGCTAGATTCGGAAAAATGACTGGCAAGAACCAGACCACTATAGCTGCGACCACAGTTCCAGCCGCGCCGATCAAGGCGGTGACAATCGCAACCTTTATCAAGCTACTACTGTTCCGTGCTCCTGTGGGTACAACTTTCGGAGACCCTGACCCACGGTTTCCCTCCCTCCCAGCAGGATCGCCTCCAGTGACGGGGGATTCCGGCTCGCCCTTGGCAAAGGGTTTCTCCTGGTCGTCTTTTTCGGCGGCACTGCACATTATTGTTCAGCACCTTTCATGCGAAAAACAGGGTCAAACTGGTATTCTACGTTGAAAAAGCAAAACGCCCTCCGGGGCCGCGCTCCGCGCGAGAGGGCGTCTGGGTTTGTGGTGCGCCGTCGGTTGTGCCGTAGGTGGGCTCAGAGCTGCTCTGCCTATCCCGGTTCCATCATGTACTCCCGTGGAGAGGGCCTCAGTATGCCTTGCCGGTTGTAGTGTGTCAAGCGGGAGGGATTGGTCGAATGGTCCAATGGCCTGGCAATAAAAAAGCCCGGAAAATCCGGGGTTATTCGTCCCCGAATCACCATTCAATGCCGCAGGTGGCCTGCCATGAGCCCCTCGACTCCGCTCGGGATAAACCCCTCGGCGTCGCTCGGGATAAACAAGCGGGGAAAGCTCTCGGTAGAAAGCTTTCCCCGCGCGTCGAATGGTGGAGCTGAAGGGATTCGAACCCTCGACCTCCTGACTGCCAGTCAGGCGCGCTCCCAACTGCGCCACAGCCCCAAAAATAGGACGGAGAGCTGAGAGGGACCCAGCTCCCGTACAATT
>JAZFYO010000488.1:0-6788 GCA_036443615.1 Binatia bacterium
GGTCTTTGCGCTTGGCATAGTCTTCGGAACAGACCAGGACGGCGGCCGCACCATCAGTTAGGGGGGCAGAGGTCCCGGCCGTAACAATGCCGTCTTTATCGAAGGCCGGTTTTAGGTTCGCGAGCGCCTCTAGACTGGTGTCAGGGCGGATACACCCGTCCTTACCTATCGTGTTGCCCTTGTATGCTACTGGAACGATCTCGTCCGAAAAGTTTCCGGAGGTCTCTGAGGCCGCCGCCTTTCGGTGGCTGGCGAGGGCGAACTCTTCCTGGGCCGTGCGAGGAATTTCATATTGGCGCGCGAGATGCTCCGTGGCAAGACCCATCGAGATGTAGACCTGAGGATAAGACTCGCAGAGCCCCGGGTGGGGCAGTGGATTGAAGCCCATCATTGGCACACGTGTCATGGACTCAACGCCTCCGCAAATGTAGGCCTCGCCGGCTTCCATTTGAATAGCCCCGGCGGCCATGTGGATGGCTTGCATCGACGATCCACAAAACCGGTTGACCGTGGTGCCGGTTACGGAGAGCGGCAATCCCGCGAGAAAGCCGACAATCCGAGCGACATTCAGACCCTGTTCGCCTTCTGGAAAGGCACAACCCAGGATTACATCTTCGATGTCATCCGCTCTAACTCCTGTTTTCTTCATCAGGCATTTGATGACCTGTGCCGCCAGTTCGTCCGGACGGATCTTGGCGAGATGGCCCTTGTTTGCCGGAGTGAATGGAGACCGCACATAATCTGCGATGACCACGCTCTTCATTTGGAACACTCCTCTCTATCGATTAGGCTACACTTGCACCATCTTGGGTTACGCTTTGCTGCTCTGGGGCTACGCTACCGTCCGAGGAGGAAAGGGCCGCCAGAGACGAGAGTACTATCTTGTGGGTATCGCCGATATTCTCGTACAGGATCCCATGACGTTCTGTATGAACTGTAAAAAGATATTTTTGGCTCGTACCTACCCTCTTGTGGATAAGTTCGACGCTCTTGGGCTCGACGGTCGGATCGTCGGTACCCTGAATAAGGGTTACCGGACACTGCACATCCGGCAGGCGCTCCTCAAGCTCGTCGACCATTCGCCGGAGCTCATAGAGACCGCGTATCGGGGCGTTGCGGTAGTTGATGTGTGGATGCTCCGCATCGATCAAGCGAAACGGCATGACGCCTTCAAAAGATGAAACCCAGCGCACCAGCTGGTTCGCCTCGTGAACCAGCGGCACGAAGATCATGTTACGGTCCTGGAACTTCAAGGGCACCGACATAGCTATAACGCCAACGAGACCCTCCGGCCGATCGGCAGCTAGTCGAAGCGACAGCCCTCCACCGGCTGAGAATCCGACCAGGCATATGCGGGGGACGAAAGCTGACATGACCTCATAGCCCCGTCGCACCGACTCCAGCCAATCCTGCCAACTTCGCTCCCGGAGGTCCCAAGGAGAGGTGCCGTGACCCTTGAGTCGTACTCCGATGACCGGATAACCGAGGGTGCGCAGTTTCTCTCCGAATGACCGGACCTCAGCAGGCGAGGCCAGGAAGCCGTGCACCAGAACGACACCCAGTTCCTTTCTCTCTTCAGGCAATAAAAGGAATGGCTCCCCACTTTCAGTAGCCGTTTCCTGCTTGTTGATTTCATTGTAGCAGGGTTTGGAGAAGGATTCCCTATCACAGGAGTAAGCGATGAGTTCGTCGTCAAAGCACATCCTTGCTAGCTTCTTGTCATCCAGCGCGGGCGCCTCCTCTATCGCCCGCTTTACAGAGCGGGTGACCCCGGAAATTGGCGCTGCTTCGTTGGCATAGACTGCTACCAGGTTCTCGAGACGGATCTCGTCGAAACCTTGCTCTTGGGAAAGTTTGTTGAGGAAGCGGTACCGTCCATTTTCTCTCTGTACGAGATCCATGGAAGCGATGGTGCTCAAGAATTGGTCCAGCCTGGCGCATTTACCGTCGATTATCCCGCTGTACGCCTCAGGGTTTTTGACGCTTGGGTGAAGCTTAACAGATGGTTCCTTCTGGGTGTTCTTGACCGACAGATAAAGGGCCTTGTGGAAATAGGCTTGATCGACTTCCGTTTGCCCTTTGCCTATGAACGTCATGATGATTTGTGACGCCAGGTGGCTGAGATTGACGGTGACGCCGTTGTACATCCTGTGCATGTACTCGTCCCGGATTCGTAGGGCCTTGCGCCTTATCCGCTGCGCTACAAGGCGCGCCTCCCATCCCCCACCATCTGGCATTCGTTGAAATAATCCATCCAGGGAATCGATTTTACGGGCCAGATGAGCGATAATCTTCAGCTCCCACCAATGCCAGAACTCGCTGGCTCGTACGGCGTCACCCAGGCGTACATCCATGTCCGTGTCCTTGAAGAGGATATTTCCCTCGATCATGAGCTCCTCAGAGAGCCTCCGGCTAAGTCTCCCGCTGAGGAGCTCCCCCGCCTTTCGGAGGATGTTGTCACCCACTCTAATAGGGTAGAAGGTGATATTAGCGGGGACGATAAGCGTTGGGCGTCGTGCCGCGGCTATCAGTGCCTTCTCGCTGTCCAGGCGTAACGCCTCGGCCCACGCCTCCACACGGCGCATGTTCCCGCTCTCACAGGCCCGCAGAACGACCATTTTGAACGTGTCGAGTGCCAGTGCCAGGACGGCAGCTCCGGTATGGTGCTTGCGCGTCTTTCTGGCCGTGGGCGAATAGATGCTATACCGTCCTCTGCTGTCGAGCACGCGGCGATCCTTCACCATGCCGCCCTCCGGAAAGATGATCACCTTACGGCCCCTCAGGATCTCTTCGGCCAGGAACGGGAGAAGCCTGGGATGGTTGTTGGGTACCCCGCCGACGTTCAACAGATAGTTTGAAAAAACAGATTCCTCCTCAAAGAATTCGCTCGACGCCACGGTGCGGCAAAACGCCCCTGTATCTTGGTATATAAGGTACTGGGGGATGAACGTCTCGAAGCGTGCAAAGTGGTTGAAGAGAAAAATTTCGCCTGAGTCGACCTGATCTTTGCCCTTGTGCAGCTTAAGGTTTACCCGGAGAAGCTTCTTGAGAGTCGTGATTATCCTGGCCGACCACTGGTAAGTGGCCAGGTTGAGGTGAAGGTCACGATCCTGTTCCATAATTCTATCCATAATTCTAATGGATCCCCTGCAGATAATATAAGGCAAAAGGGATGCCAGGCTCTAACCGTTTGATTTTTAATGGTTTCCTAACATTTGAAAGTGTCAGATCTGCTCTTTTCGGGCAACTGGTTCCAAAATAATGCCAAGTTGGCTTTTTTTAGGCGGGAGCACAGGCCTTTCCTCTAGCCTGGCAGAGGCAACACCCTGCGAAAGCTGGCCAAAATGAGGCGGATCATTCGAAATATTAAACAAGCTCCTACTGTAAAAAGGTTCCAGATTGGTTAGCCCCGATCCGAAATTCTCCCGGCTTGTATGAGCGGCCGATTGCAGGTCTTATGCGGGCGTACCAGTCTGGTACTTCCTCCGTCAAATGCTCCTTGTGGTGCGTTTCGGGCGTGCAGTCAAATAATCAACTATGGCTGCAATTACTGTGTGTTCCCAGCATCTCCGGTCTCCGCTTTTTTCGGATCGGGGTTAGGTAATATTTGACTGCGTACGTCTTTTGCCATAAGGGTATTCTCGTTCAGACAAAGGCCGGCATCTGCTAAATTTTGCACCTTTGGTCACTTAAAGGGGGTTTATATGGTTTTGCTTCTCGGCCCTGATGACATGAACGGGCTCATAACGATGAAGGAAGCGGTCGATGCCATGGAACAGGGTCTGAAGGACTGGGCCAACAACCCGGAGTTGGCAGCCGTTCGCCGCCGAGTCCATGCCCCCTCGGGGGCCAGGGTTACGGTCCACCAGGGTGCCCCAGCCTCCGCCGGCGTTACCGGTATTCTGACGCACTGCGAGCAGGTGGTGATCCATCCCAGTGGGATTCAGACCTACGCGGTGCGTGGTCGGCCGGTGCGGGTGATATTTAGTGCGGATAACTCCGAGCTTTTGGCTATCACGGTCGGTGAGGTACGGGTTAAGGAACTTCCCGAGGCGAACAACGTCGTTAATGTGCAAACCGCCTGTGCGACTGCAGTCGGGGTGAAATGGCTGGCGCGGAAAAACTCGCGCCGTATCGGCATCCTGGGCTCCAGAGGTCAGGCACGCTGTCAGCTCGTGGCCTGCAAGGCGGTGTTGCCGACCTTGGAAGAGGCAAAGGTCTATAGCCCGACACCGGAAAATCGCACCAGGTTTGCTGCAGAGATGACGGAACTCTTGGATATGGAAGTTCAGGCGGTGAGCGATGTTCGTAAGGCGGTCCAGGGCGTGGACGTACTTCTCACGGTGACAAACTCCAATGTCCCAACTTTTGACGGCAACTGGCTAGAGCCCGGTGTGCATCTATGTTCGATCGTCTCGAGTAATATCGGGTTACTGCGCGGGAGGTTCGTTCAGCAGAAGCGTCGTGAGGTTGATGATACCACGCTCAGAAGAGCGGACATCATCGTGTGTAACTCCAAAGATCAGGAGAGATTGGACGAGCCAGGGGTCCTGTGGGATCCCATCCAGCAAGGCGTCATTACCTGGGAGAAGGTATGGGACCTCGGGGAGCTGCTTTCAGGAAAGGTGCCCGGCCGGACGAATGACCAGCAGATCAGCTTCTTTAAAAATAACGCCTTTTGGGGTGTTGGGGACCAGGCCATTGGCGCGTTGCTTCGTCGACGCGCGTTAGAAAAGGGAATCGGAACCAAGCTGCCTATCGATCCTGCAGAATATCGAGAGTAGCGATTCTCACTTTCGCCCATGGGGGAGCAACGTGGCCATAAGGCCGACGCTGATGAACGAGAGGATGCCCAGGAACCAGAAGATTGTGGAGATCTCTGTAGTCACAAGGAGGAGTCCGACCGCCGAAGTCGATAGGGTTTTAGACACCTGCTGAATAAGGCGGTCCACCGAGACTATACCTCCACGTAGCTCTCTGGGGGCGTTTTGCGTGAGAAGGCTCTTCTGCATGGGTGAGATAACACCGTTGGCCAGGCCATAAAAGATAAGAGGTACCCCTACGAGCCCTACGCTTGGCATCATAGGGACCGCTACCAGACCAAGGCCGCTGACCACGAAGGCCGCAAAGAGGAGTCGTGCCTTATCAAAGCGAGCGGCAAGGCGACCCGCCTGGCTCGAGGTTATCATTGCGCCGCCTGCGTAAAAGATGAAAAGAAAGCCGGCAGTTGCGGTCGAAACCCCGTGAGTACGTACGAGAAAAATCGCCAGATAAGTGAGAAAGCCGTAGTCAAGAAAGAAACGGAGAAAGCCGGCGGCAAACGCCACCATAAGGCGCGGGTGGCGGGACAGGCGGAGCACGTCTCTCAAGTAGCTCCAGGCTTTGGTCTCTCGCTTGGCCATCGTCTCGGGCATCCATGAAATGACCATGAGGCTAAGCGGGACTGCGAGGAGATAAAGGACAAAAGGCCAGAACCACGCGATCGCAGCCAGAATTCCCCCAAGGGGCGGCAGGATCATATACCCCACGCGGTCGAGAAAGACCTTCAGGCCCTGACCTCCCACTTCCCGGTCACCTTCGAGGAGATCTCCGATAAGAACAATCGTCAGCGGTAGCACGGAGCAGAAGCCGATGCCCTGGATCACTCTTAGGATCAGGACCCATTGAAAGCTTGGGGCGAAGGCCACGGAAGCCCCCGCCAGGCCAAAGATCATGAGACCGCCTGCCAGCAGCCACCGTCGGCCGTATAGGTCAGCTACAATGCCAAGCAAAGGCGCAAGCACGATTGCAGGTGCGGTATATACGGTCATGACGAGCCCGACGGCGGCATCGCTGACGCCTAATGGACCCTTCATTGCCGGAAGCGCTGGTTGGATGAGGTTGATCCCCATCATCAGCGTGAGGCTGGAGGCATAGACGAGGTACAAGGCCCTGCGCTGAACCGGTTCCATCTCGCCTATGCCGAAGACGACCGCAAGAGAAGGTGCACGCATCCCGGCCAAGTTAAAAGATCCACATTCTTCAGTCAAATAGAATCAATGTAAACCCTGCCTCTTGAGGGGGGCACAAAGCCGATGGGGTTTCCAAAGGGGAGAAGCGGCAGCTCTCCCCATTGGTCGAACACGGGGATTCAAACCCCGTGTTCGATATAACTAGATTGAAAGATGCTCGCTGGAATTATTACGCTTATCTTGTTTTTTCCCCAGGGGGGGGTTGACATATACCCCTAGGGGGTATAGGTATAAATCAGTCTACATGGGAGGTGTTATATGGCCAACGGTAGAGAGGGGGTCATCGTGCCGCTTACCCGGAGAGAGGCGGCGCAGAGGCTGAGTCGGATCGAAGGGCAGATCAAAGGAATCAAAAAGATGGTGGAGGAGGGGCGCTACTGCGTGGAGGTCCTTGGGCAGATCTCGGCAGTCCAGGAGGCCCTTCGAGGCGTAGGAAAGCTCATCACACGCAACTATATGGAAAACTGCGTTACCAGTTCCCTCAGGTCGGGAAGCAGGAAGAAGGCCAAGGAAACCTATGCGGAGCTGATGGACGTCATCTACAAATTCGCCAAGTGAGAAAATTGCCCTGGCAAGCGATGCCTGGTTATGTCTTTTTTCATCATCATAAGGAATCGTGATGCGATGGGAAATCTAGCCAAGGTCATCGGCGTGACTTTTTTGTGGTTTTTCCTTCAGCCCGTTCTTCTGAAGGCAGCGCCGATCCAGGGTCTCACACCGCGTACACAGTTTTTTCTTGGGACGGCCCTAAGGAGTTTCGTGAAGGTATCGCGCTCA
>JAZFYO010000489.1:0-2339 GCA_036443615.1 Binatia bacterium
ATAGAAGTTTCATGCCGTCCTCCCTATGAACCTGCCAGGGTGCTATAACAATTGTTTCGAGAGGTTCCTATGAACCTAAAATATTTCTATGTAAACTATTGAGGGGTAAAGCAATTGTCAACCCCGATCCGAAATTATTCTGCTCGTGAAATAGCCCCTGATGAGCATCAGGCCTCCCCAAAGAGCTGCTTTTACCGTGAATCGGCAACTCACCTCTAGTATAATTGCAGGTTGAAGATCAAAATGTCGGTAACTCCTGTTATATGGTGTCCAAAACCGCAAATACCTCGATTGTTTTTTCGGATCGGGGTCAAGACCTTTCTCCCCAGTTGGCAATTCCAGTTCTCCTCGGTTGTCGTTGTCGATAAGTTGTTAGGATACCGGACTCAACCTCCCGGAATCCCGTAAAAAGGGCCTTAAGGAGAAGTTGCTTTCCCACGCCGAGTTCTATACGATTCCGGCACGAGTCTTGGGGATTATGTCTGTTTTCCAAATCAAGATCACCCGGGACAAGGGTGAGGTCGTTGCTGCCCAAAGGTTGAGGTTTGAGGTCTTCCACCTAGAGATGAAAAAGGGGATGGGATCCTCGCTTCAGCAGGGCTTAGACGTCGATGATTATGACCCCATTTGTGAGCATTTGATCGTCCGTAGCTCAAAGGACAGGAGGGTCGTAGGGACCTATCGGCTGCTGCTTGGATCGGAAGCCCGTAAGCATGCCGGGTTTTACTCGGAAAGGGAGTTTGATCTGGAGAACATAAAGATGCTTAGGGGTGAGTTGCTGGAATTGGGACGCTCCTGTGTCCATAGAGACTACCGGGATAGGGCGGTGATCGATTTCATGTGGCAGGCCATTGCGGATTATGTGAGAAGGCATCATGTCAGGTACCTCTTTGGCTGCGCCAGCCTCCATACCACCCATCACCGGGAGGTCAATGAGTTCTATGCGCTGGTGAGAGAGGGTTATTATGCTCCAGAAGAGATTAGGGTTTCTCCTCTACCGGATAAGTCCTTTCCGAGTCTAAACGGAACCATAGAGATTCAAGACCCTCAAGCCCTGTTTCTACAACTACCTGGCCTAATCAAGGGATATCTGAGGGTCGGGGCGCTCCTTTGCGGGCCGCCTGCCCTGGACCTCGAATTCGGTACAGCCGACTTCTTTTTGTTGTTGGACATCAAGGAAATGACCAGCAACTACCGGCGTCGATTCGGATTTTCCGGCCCCAAGGTGCGCGATGCGGTGGCTTAAGTTAATTGCTCTGTTGTCAATCTGGCTTTTCTTTTTCGCCTTAGTGGCGTTAGTCCATCTAGGGATCTCCCTCTTCAGACTCCCTGGGCGCTGGAGAATCATCAGCAGATTGGCGAGAAGTTTTGCTGTCCTGATGAGAGGTCTCTTAAACATAAAAGTCACCCTGGAAGGAGACGGGGGTCATTTGGGGACTGGAGGGCAGCTCGTCATCAGCAATCACCTTGGCTACATTGACGGCTTTGTCTTGGGGAGTCTCTTCCCCTTGATTTATGTATCCAAAAGCGAGGTAAGGCAATGGCCCTTGATCGGTCAGTGGTTAGTCCTATTTGGAACGATATTTATTGACCGTCAGAGGAAAGAAAAGATTCCGCACCTTGTGGAGGAGATAGGGAAAAAGCTGAGAGAAGAAGCAAATGTCCTTATCTTCCCCGAGGGCACCTCAACCAACGGGGAGAAGATACTGCCGTTTCAGTCCGCTCCCTTTGCTGCGCCTTTATTGGCTCAAGCAGCCATACTGCCAGTGACGCTGACCTACAGACGGATCGATCAGGAGCCTTTGTCCGAGACCAATAGGGATCGACTGTATTGGTATGGCGATATGGAATTTGCATCTCATCTCTGGGGTCTGTTAGGTATCCGATGTGTCGAGGTTTCAGTTAAGGTTCACCCTAGGATAGAGACCTCTCATCTTCAGAATAGCTCTCGAAGCCGAAAAGAGCTGAACCAAACCTGCCATGCTATCATCGCTGGTAAACCTAACCTTGGAGACCAAAGAGACCTGCGAGATGCCTCACCTTTGCAGAGTGCCTCTAGGCCGTTGATGAGGCAGGGCGGGCGCAGTCGGCCAGCATCAAATATCCCTTTGTCCGATGACTAGTCTGTTAGAGGTGCGCGGTCTCAAGACCTATTTTTATACTTCCCAGGGAGTCGTGAAGGCTGTGGATGGGGTGTCTTATAATGTCAGCAAAGGCGAGACGGTGGCCCTTGTCGGCGAAAGCGGGTGTGGGAAGACGGTGAGCGCGCTGAGCGTCATGCGCTTGGTGGCCGCCCCGGCTGGACGGATTGTGGATGGGCAGATCCTCTTCAAGGGGCA
>JAZFYO010000490.1:0-2562 GCA_036443615.1 Binatia bacterium
ATATCGACGCCGACAATCTGCCGAGTGGTGGACAGGCGGCCATCCGCCGCGTTTTGCTCATCCACGATGGCAAAGCAAAGACGCTGCTCCAGCTCATCCAGGAGAAGAATCGCGAACAGGGCAAGCAACCGGCTACGCGTGCGGACCTGCGCTTCGGTGGGGGACCGGATGCACAAGTGTTCATCATGAATAAGCAAGACGGCACCATCCGTTTGCTTGTTCCTGGCAGGTAGCGACTTCCGCCGAGCCCGGCGCCTTGAGCGGACGTGACTTTTCAACTCTCCAGCAGCCCAAACCCAAAGGACTGCGGGTCCTGTTCGCGTATCTACAGGTCAATAACGACGGGTAGTCTAGAGAGGGTTGTGCCTGAAGTGTGCCCGCGAGGATCCAACTCTATCCAACTGCAGCCAAAATAGAGGCCAATTTTAATTGCTTTCAGTACCTCTCAAGATGCTTGTAGTCCTTGGAGATCATTGGAGGCCTCTATAGACTATTCTCCCCTCGACAACTGTCATATCTACAGGGATCTGGGCAAGACGGGAATCTGATACTGTCAAGTAGTCCTCTCCCAAAACCACCAAGTCTGCTAGTTTGCCTGGCTCAATCGAGCCCAGCCGATCATCCTCTGCAATAAAACGTGCGGCCCACAAGGTCTTCATACGCAGCGCCGTTTTTCGATCGATCGCATGATCCGGTCCCCAGATTCTGCCTTTATCATCCTTGCGTGTGACGTAATGTTGGATCTCTTCCAATGGATGTGACCCTTCAATGTGCACCTTCAGACCTTGCTCGATCAAATGAGGAACCGGCTGAACGTCGTGGATGGCTTCTCCATACAGTTCGACGGCCATGTCTGGCCTCTGCCACATCTTCCCGAGACCACGCCGAATGTCGAGTTTCTTGACCCTTTCCGTTTGGCTATCACTCCAGTACAAGTTATGGTCCAAACCAAAGGGGCGAAACTGTGGTTTCAACGCCAGATCCGGCTGAGCGAGTCCTTTTTCTATGGCTTCTATCCAGATGGCCATAGCTCTGTCTCCCACGTTGTGCATGGCCGTGAAGTTCCAGCCGTATTTGATCGCCGCCATGACCGAGGTCCACTCGGTCATCGATCGATCCAGGGAAGGGTCATCCAATCGGTTTTCGTGCGCACCATAGCCGAGCCAGTGATTGGTCCCATAGGGTCCCTGTAGATAGGGACCCAGGTTACGCTTTGGCTTCATGGTCAGCGCGCTCCCGTCGTAGGCATTTCCATCAATTGCTTGCAAGCCCCCGCCCACGATCTGCACCATGTCCCCTAGTCCAAAATCCACCAGATTCCCTAGACGGCGCAGATAAGATTCGGCAAAGCCATTTTGACGCAGGAAGTCGTGAGATCCTCGGACACGGATGTTGAGTTCTCCCCGATGAACCAATACGTTGAAAATGCTCAGAGTAAAACCCTGGATATGACCGATCAACGTGGTTACACCTTCGGCATTCAACTCATCGATCATCCTCTTTTGTTCTTCGACGTATTGTTCAACTGGAGGCCAGGGCCGCAAATCCCAGCCGACCACTCCGTGAGCGAAGCCATAAAGCCGGCCGTTCGGTTCGCCTGTCCTCTCGTCTTTGAGAATGTGAGGATGGTCCTTGGGAAGAATCTTCAGGACCTTCTCCAGCAAAAGTGAATTGGCGACACCGGAACTGTCCTTTCCGGCCCAGACGGGATTGTTTGGCGTAACTTTGTCAAGATCCTCTTTGGTCAACTCGGTCACTTTACTCTGCCTGTCAAACCGGAAGAACGCCATCTCCCCTGAAGGAGCATCCTTGAGCATCTCTCGTACTCGCACAAGAACGTCCTCTTTTTCTATATCCTTGAGGGTTTCCAGTATTTGCCCATTGACCTGAGTATCCTTGTACAGGTTCCCACCTGCAAAATCATTGTCCGCGTCGGTGGCAATAAAGCCAGGCACAACGGTCTTGCCCTGCAAGTCAATTCGTGTCGTTTCGGGACCGGCCATCGAAAGCACGCGCGCGTCATCACCTACTGCTAAAAAGCGGCCATCTCGAATCGTAACTCCCTGAACAATATCGAAATTTTCGTTGACGGTCAGGATCTTCCCATTGTAAAGGACTACATCAGCATACCGAATGATTTCAGCTGGCAGGTTCTGAGCAGACACCACTGATGGCCCTGCACTCCTCAGCATAAGCACAGCCGCCAGTAAAACTAAACTGCGTGCCATCGTACACCTCTCTTTTAAATATGATGTGTCTCTTTCGGCCCCTACGACTCTTCCCCTCTTTCCATGAGGCCCATGTGTTGCTTGGCCTGAGCGACACCACCCTCTCCCGATTGCCAGCTCACACGGCCATCGCCGTTGGCGTCGGTACCGTCGACGATGTGCTGGGTCAACTCCTGGATCTGCTGTACTGAGGGGGCGGCCTGATCAGCGCTAGAGGCACTCAGGACTTTCTCGCTGAGCTGCATGATCTCTTGGCCCCACTTCACCACATTCTCAGCACTGCTCTTGACGTGCTCGGCGTGTCGCTTCACATTATCGGAAGCATCTCCTGCAT
>JAZFYO010000491.1:0-10546 GCA_036443615.1 Binatia bacterium
AACCTCTCCCACCTTTTCCCTCTGCCGGCCCTTTAGCTCCATGTCATGAACCGGACAGAAATCGGTCTTGGTCTTCCGCTGCCGAATCGCCTCCGGAAGGATGTCTTGCATTGCATTTCGCAGAATAGTTTTGGGTCGGTCGTGCCACCACCTCTGCTCCTCAGGGATGGCTAGCAGGTACTCCACTAGACGTCTGTCAAAGAAGGGATATCTCTCTTCCAACGAAAAGCGAGTTGTGAATAGATCGAAGATGCTCAGGCCGACATTGGTATTCCAGCCGGAGCAAAGGCCATTATAGATTTGCTGTTGCGAGAGGGTAGGAAACCTTCGCAGAGGAGCTTCTCTTCTCAGTTGATCTTTAAGACGGAATTTCTTGACAAAGTCCCGCTTTAACAAGGGGGGGATGCCGTTTCCGTGAATCGGCTTAAACATGCCCCGCAGGGCTATTTTGATCGGGTGAGGAATAAGAGGCGTTAAGGCAGAGCTGAGAAGAAGGTCCAGAGGGCGTTTTTCATAGGTTGCCGCATCTGCTTTGACCTGGGCCACCAAATCACGGAGACGGAGCCGGCGAAGGAGGTCGGCTAAATGGTAAAATCCACTGGCCAGAAGATCGTCTCCCCCTATGCCATTGAGAATAACCTTGATTCCCTTCTGCCCCGCGCTTTTCAGGGCGGGTTCAAACATAAAGAGTGTAGGGTCATAAAGCACATCCGGGTAGCAGTGGACTTTATGGATATCTACCGAGGCTACATTCTCCTCATGAACGAAGGTATTGGCTGTGAGGTTCCACTTCCGGACAGCCGCTTCGATATAGGGTCTCTCATCGCAGGGAAGTTCATCAAACACGTTCGAGAAGGTCTCGAATCCCTTATTTTCAATTCCTCCCTCTTGATAGAGCTTTTGTGCCATGCAGACAATCGAGGAGGAATCAAGGCCGCCGCTCAGCCAGGCCCCCACCGGCCCGTTGCTACGAAGACGACTCTTGACCGCATCTCGAAACAGAGCAAGGAAGTGCTCTGCATACTCTTCGTCCGTTCGGTAGCGAATTTCTTTAGAGGGATTGACATCCCAGTTTTGCCTCTTCTGGATCTCTTCTCCATTACAAGTAAGAGAATGGGCAGGGGGCAGGCGAGTAACTCCTGTGTAGAGTGTCTCCTCCCGTTCTGAAAAATCGTCCAGAAGATAGCGGCCAATGAGAGCAAGATTAGGCTGTCGGGAAATGGATGCATCCTGGAAGATCTGCCGCGGTTCCGAGGCCCAGAGGAATCTCTCCCCGTTAAGATAGTAATAAAACGGCTTGATCCCGATCGGGTCTCTGGCACAGAAGAGGCGGCGCTCCCTTCCGTCCCAGATGGCAAACGCGAAATCCCCTAGCAGCTTTCCCGGACAGGCCTCGCCCCACTTCTGGTAGGCCTTGAGGATCAGCTCAGCGTCCGTGATCTGCTCCCTGGGCTTACCGTTGACCTCTAGGGTGGTAATCAACTCTTCCCGATTGTCAATCCGGGCATCGGCGTTAATAACCAGTTGCCTCGTCTCATCAACCATTGGCTGCTTTTCGTAGAGCGACTCCGGAGTGGTGTGGAGCATCCTATGGCCCAAACCCACTGGGCCGTTGATCCAGTGGCCTGCTCTATCGGGCCCCCGGTGGGCGATAACGTCCGTCATCCGCCGCAAGAGCGTGCGGTTGGCCGGACGGCCGTCAAGATTATAGATCCCCGCAATCCCGCTCATATCTCCTCAGAGTCGAAGGAGGGTGGCAAAGCGTCCGGTCATCTCTGGACTGTCGCCCACCACCCTTCCCTGGGTCTCGATCCAGGCATGTGCCTGAAAAGTGGCAGACTCCTTGCTGACGCCGACCAGGAGTTCCGCTGATTTTCCTCGGATTTTGAACAGCCAGAACAGGAGAAAGGAGCGAGTAAGACAACGCCCCTGCCCACGGGTCACTTTCGCTGCCAGGTCCACGAGGGTAGTCAGTCGCGCAAACTCATACCGGCCGTGCAACAGCGGAAAACGCCGTAGCCAGCGGTTCTCCGCACACTGGGCAATGAAACACAGCAGTCGTGGCAGTGCCATAAACCTGAGACCAACTCCCGCCGCCAGCGAGTAGACAACTAGCTGGGAAAGCAGCAGCCACTCACAAGGGGTGAGCTTAGCCAGCCGACGAAGTTTCCTCAGCATCGGTCCTCACCAGCCCTTTGTCTATGAGCTGTCGGATCAGTTTATCCAGATCCTGGCGGAGCTGCCCCTCTTCCACCTCATATTCGGCAAGGAGGGCTTCGATGACCTCCTCTGTTGACCCATGCTCTGACATGAGGTGCCAGATGCGGGTCCCCACACTATCCAGGCCAAAGTATGTCCCTTTGGCAAGGTTCAGTATCACCGCCTCGCCTGCCAAATCCCGAAAAACAACATCGTCTGAGATTCGAATGTTCATATTTTGTCTATCCACTCTTCGATGCAGCACCTGCGTTGCATCCCCTGGTCCTCTCCAGCGTCAAGGTCCTGCCAACCTCCACCATGGAATTGTTACTGAATAACCCCAATGGTAAAGGGTCGCCACTTCACGTTGCCCTGAGCCGATCTGCTCAGATTTGTCCATTCTCTTGAAAGAACGATATATTATGCAACTTTAGTGCCAATCAGGGGGTAGATTTATATGGCACCAGCGATGCTAGAACAGTGAAAAACGGAGATGACTGCAACCCATCCCCACACTGCTAGATTCCGGTATGGATTATCTGGATCCAATAATGCCCTGTGCTATATTCAAGCATTCCATACTATTTCATCTTCCTCATAGCTGTTTTTCTTAATTGTTCCCGCTACTTAAGTTGGTCCGTTATAGCCGAGGGGCTGCGGTTCGAGGCTTTCAAACGCTCTATTGGCCGAAATACGGAAATTTGGCATCAGTGCCCCTATTTGTGCCTAAATGTCTTCCTACGCTGTTATTGAGTATTTGGTTTAGGTTTATTTTGAGACAGAATTTTCATTTTTGCAGAAGCATAATCGCATTGGCTCAGATATGAAGCCGGCGAGATCGAGGGAAATGACTGATTTTTCAATTAGTTATGGCGTAACCTTGGGGCTCCTCAAGGCCGTTCAACATATTAGAGTAGGGCTATATATAGAAGGCATAAGACTTGCATACCATTACAGCATAATGGGAGGAAAAATCCATAAAATAATAGGGATTTCCTATGCTTTTCTGGCAATGGTGTACTTCCTAGCGGGCACCTCTTCCCCAGCCTTCTCCCAGGAGACCGCCACTATAGTGGGCACGGTGCGTGATGCTCAAGGGAAGGACGTTGAGGGCGTAAAGATCATCGTTAAGGACTCCTCAGGAAAGGTGGTTGCTCGGTCAATTCCTGTTGCATCGACTCAACAGGTCCTGGAAGGAAAAAAATCCACCTTGGGGGGTGCCAGTACGCTGGTTGATGAGCTGTCCATCGGTCGCCAGGATACCGCTCTTCAGCCATTAGCGGATAAGGTCCAGCAAGGCCCGGTCGTTGATGCGCAAGCCCAGCAATTTACTCAGCAGCCAGTCATGGTCCATATGGTCGAAAACCTGCCCGTGGGGCAGTACGTCCTCACGTTAGAAACCGAGGAGACCTCTTATCAGGGAGGAACGGTTGTAGCCAATCTAGGCGCAGAGGGCCTCACCGTAAATTGGCAGACCACTCCTAATAGTCAAGTGATTGCCGTAGCGAAGCAGGGCACTGACCCAGTGGGAGATATTGAATTTGAAAATACAAGTACGGTCGTACCCAGTGCTGTTGCCGAAGGCGATTTGGAGAATGAAATTACAGCTAGCAGCAGCACTGAGCCAGCGGAATTTTTTGGCTTTGGAGATACAAGTCCGGTGGTATTAGGTGCTGCCGAAAGCAATTTGGACGACGGATTTGGCCTTGGCACCGGACTATTTCCGATCGTGGAAATAGAAGAGAAACCAGAACAAGTAGCCAGCCCCTCTCAATAACAGGCAGAGAATGACTGCAAGTGTATATCTCAATGGAGGATGATCGGTGGTCTTTGTCTTAGCTAGCTCTCTTTGGCTTTTCCTACTACCTTTTCTTCTCAACGGGTGTGTTCCGGCTTCCCATAGTGTGAGCGTAGACGAAAGTAGGAGCGTAGACGAAAAGTCAGTCACAAATCACTCACAGGCCGATAACGGTTCGACACCTTTTGCTCCCTACTCTCAGGTGACTGACGATCTAGAGAGACTCGACCGTCTGTGGCAGAGGCGAACCCAGAGAGGACCAATCACGGACTATCCTGTAGGCCCGGGAGATATTCTGGAGATCTCTGTCCCAGCCATGGAGGAACTAAAAGGCCACACAGTTCGAGTTGCGGATGATGGCACGATCTCTCTCCCGTTATTAGGAGTAGTGCAAGCTAGGGGACTAACCGAGAAGGATCTCGGGGAAGATATCCGGCGCCGCCTTGAAAAGAGCTACATGTACGACCCGCAGGTCAAACTCTTCGTGCGGGAGTACCGCAGCCGACAGGCGGCAGTGATCGGCGCGGTAAATAGACCCGGGCTCTATAACCTGATCAGCGGGACCACTACCATCCTTACCATGATCTCTCTAGCTGGAGGCATGACAGAGAAAGCTGCCCCGCGCATTTACTTTATTCCCGCTGAGTCCGTAGACAATGAAAAGGCAGAGGAACTTGCTGCCATCCTGCCTGCTCAGTTATCCGCCCCCATCATTCTGAATGGGGTCGATCCCATCATGATTGATCTCCTGAACCTCAGCAAGGGAGGCAGCCAGAACTATCTTAACATGCCAGTCTGGCCAGGAGATGTAATCATGTTTCCAGGAAACGAAAAGCTGTTAGTTAACGGATGGGTGGCAAAGCCGGGCTCCCATCGGATCACCCCGGGGCTTACGGTTTTAGGAGCAGTGGTCGCTGCTGGAGGCTCGCTTTTTCCCGCCGATACTACTGCCGTAAGGATCATCCGGACGGGAAAGGGAGGGGAAAAAACCTTCATTGTGGCTAACCTGGATAAGATTCAGGGCGGGGAGGAGCCGGATATCCTGGTACAGGAAGGTGATATCATTGACGTCTCCTCCTCAACTCTTAAGCTCGTGCCCTACGTCTTTGTTCGCTACGTTAGTACCTTTTTCCGCATCGGGGCGAGCGTGAACTTAATACCGTAGGAACGGTATATGAAAAGACATTCTCCACATTCAATCAAGGGTACTTTCTCGTCTGCTGAAGAAGAGACAGCGGTACTGAACGTGCCTGGTGTGGAAGAAGAAGAGAACCACCTGCGGGACTACTGGGAGGTGATCAGAAAATACCGCTGGCTTATCGCCATATTTTCTTTGGCCGTGGTTCTCACGACTGCCCTTGTTATCTTCAGGATGACCCCCATCTATACTGCCGAGACCACGCTGCTCATCGAGCGAAAATCTCCACAGGTGCTCAACATCCCACAGGTTCTCTCTGAGCAATCTGTGACGTGGGATGAGTATGACTACTATAAGACCCAATACGAAATTCTGAGGAGCCGAAGGTTAGCTGCCCAGGTCATCCAGGAGCAAGACCTGGAGAATAACAGTCTCTTTAGCGGAGAAAGAAGTGAAAGGACGAAAGGGCTCGTATCCAACCTTCGGGATAAAGCTAAGACGTGGGTAAAAAACCTGGGGTTGGGCGGGCAGTCTGCCCTTCCGACCCCAAAAACTCATGGAAGGGGTCCCTTGGGGATAAGGTCCGAGCTGATCGCCGCTTACGGTGCCATGCTGGAGATCGTGCCCATCTCGGGTACCCGCATGGTCAAGCTTGTCTTTAACACGCCTGACCCCGAGCTTTCTGCCCTTCTGGCAAATGCGCATGCTGAGGCCTATATCCGTCAGGGACTGAGGCAGCGCACCCAGGCCAGTGGCGTGGCGCAACGTTTTCTAGAAGAGGAGCTCGTGGGACTAAAGGAGCGGGTCGAAAAATCCGAAGCCGGCCTCAACCGCTACCGTCGGGACAAGGGGATCATCTCCTTGGAGGATAAAGAGAATATCGTGGTCGAGCGCTTGGGAGATTTGAACAAGCGTCTGACTGAAGCCGAAGCGGAGACAATTGCCCTGGGGGCAAAGGTCCGTGTCATCCACGAATTGAATTACCACTCCCTTCCTGAGGTTGTCACCAGCGCCCTCATCCAGGCTTTCAAGGGACAACTGGTCCGCCTGGAGGGGGACTATGCTTATCTCGCTGCCCGCTTTAAACCCGAGTACCCCCGCCTGGCCCAGCTTAAAGCTCAGGTGGAAGAGATCCAGCGGCGTCTGGAGCAAGAAACCCAGAGAGTGGTCGGAGGAATTAAATCAGCCTATCAGTCTGCTAAGGCGAAGGAGATAACTCTTCGGGCAAAGATGGAGGAGCAAAAGGCCGCGGCCCTCAGTCTGAAAGACGCCTCAGTGGAGTACGCCATTTTGGCTCGTGAGATTGATACCAACCGGCAGCTGTACGACAGCGTGCTTCAGCGGATGAAGGAAATAGGAGTGGGGGCAGGGGTTCACGGCTCCAACGTCTCTATCATCGACAAGGCTGAACAACCTCGCTCACCGTCCAAACCCAAAAAGGCAATCAGCATTCTCCTTAGTGCCCTTGTGGGGTTGATGGGAGGAGTGATGTTGGCCTTTTTCCTTGAGTATCTGGACAACACTATGAACACGAGGGAAGAAATCGAGCGCCACCTACGCCTACCCACTTTGGTCGTGGTCCCAGATTTCAAGGGCATAAAATTCAGTAACAACAATTACGCTCCTAAGCGTATTATGAGCCAAGTCGAAGCGGCAGTGCGCCACCTTCTGCCTCAGACCAATGGCTCCCAGTCAGGAGTCTCTGCCAAAGAGAATTTCCCGTCCCACAATCGTCTGTCTGTGGTTATCGAGGCATACCGCACACTGCGCACCGCCATCTTACTTTCCCAGGCTGAAGAACCGCCGAAAACTATCCTCTTTACCAGTAGCCTAAGTAGGGAGGGAAAATCGTCTACTGTTATCAATACTGCCATTATCTTTGCCCAGATGGGTAAAAAGGTTTTGGTGATTGATGCCGACCTGCGCCGCTCCGATTGCCACAAGATCCTGGGAATTGAGAACGGGAAGGGACTTGCCGAGGTCCTCACTGGGGGAGGAAAGGCGAAAGAGATGATCAGTCCCGCGGCAACGGAAAACCTCTTTCTCCTCAGCAGCGGCACCACTCCTCCCAATCCCACGGAGCTTGTGGGCTCAAGTAAGATGCATGAAATCCTAACGTCACTTCAGGAGCACTACGACCATATCTTCATCGACTCTCCTCCAGTAATCCCGTTAAGCGATGCCATCCTTTTATCAACCAGGGTGGACGGGGTGGTGCTGATTGTAAAAGGGAACGAGACCCCGCGGAATATAGTCAAAGAAGCACATCAACAGCTGAGCTTCGCGCGGGCCAAATTCCTGGGGGTAGTGCTCAACGGTGTGATCAGGCAAGGTGGCAACAGTGCTTACTACTACGACCACTACTATTCATCCGACCAGCCCCCATTTCTTCCGATTAAGGAGCTCTTGCAGGACTATGACGAGTACTACCGCCGGCTCTATTTAAACAGCCAGCATGATGGAACGGAGAAAACATGACCGTCTGGTGCGACCGGATTGTCACCGGGGGAATCCTCTTTCTTATCCTATTCACCCCCTTGGCTTTTGGATCTGTCCACCCCTGGGCCTTTTCCCTCATGGAGGTGGTGATCTTTCTCCTGATAATCGTGTGGGCATTCAAACTATATCTCTCCCCACGAAGCCTTTTCCCCTCTGGCCGAAGGTTTGGATGGGGGACTAACTCACGTCCGATCCTTCTCTTCCTTATCCTTTTTATCGGTCTAATTTCCCTCCAGCTTCTCCCCCTACCCCCTTCTCTTTTGCGGCTTCTTTCCGCCTCAACCTATGACCTTAACATCAAAAGTCTTCCTGGCTGGCCAGAGAGGATGCCCTACCAGGAGCCCTCGTTCCAGAAGCCTGATTCCAAAGAGACCTCCAATTGGGTGGTCCTGCCTACGCCAGATGAAGTACAAAAAGGTGCGCCTGTACCGTTTTCCAGTTCCCAATCCGTTGCCCCGGACTTCCAGTTTTCGGCTTCCAGCCCTTCCTTGGATCTGTGGCGTCCTCTGTCCATCGCCCCTATTCTGACCCGGAGCGACCTTCTAAAGTTTTGTTCCTATGTATTTCTCTTTTTTCTCGTACTCCTTTACCCTTTTGGTCCACCCCAAGAGGCAAACAGTCAGCAGTTAGCAGTCAGCGGTCGGCTTCACGTTGAAGAGAGGTTTGTCCGCCCTGTCCTACGGACTGTCCTCTTTAGCGGGCTTCTTGTCGCCTTCATTGGCCTGGTGCAGCTCTTTACCTGGAACGGAAAGATTCTTTGGTTTTTTGTGCCGTATGACTGGGGAATTCCCCACCCGGGAATTACTGCTGCCACCGGCCCCTTTGTCAGCCACGTCCACTTCGCCAACTACCTGTCACTCGTCTTTCCCTTGGCCCTTGTGGGAATCTTCTCTCACAGTTTTGTCGCCCCACAGGCCAATAGAAAGTCATTCCGGCTCTTCTGTGGGTTTACAGCCTTTATAGTGTTTGTGGGGGTCCTCCTCAGCCTTTCCCGCGGTGGATGGATCGGCATAGTTTTGGGGATTGTATTTCTTCTCTGGATGCTACTCTCCCTGCCAGAAGAGAGACGGCCCTTTCTTTTGCAAAGGACCAAGAAATCGGTAGTGCGATTTTCTCTGGTCGGCCTTTCTCTTCTCCTTATAATGGCTCTCGTCTTTGTCGGCCCATCGGGCAGAGGGCAGGTGGATGCCCGGCTTGAAGAGACGGTGTTGGGAGAGAGAAGTCTTCGGACACGGGTGGCAGTGTGGGAAGACTCGTTGGGGATAATCCGGGATTTTCCGCTCTTCGGGGTGGGTCTTGGGTCCTGGCAGGAACTTTTTCCCCGCTACCGGAGGCCTCCATGGTCCCCTACCCTCTTTCGCGAAGCCCACAATGACTACCTTGAGCTCTTAGCTGAAACAGGGCTGATCGGTTTTTTTCTTCTGGCAGGGTTTTTCTGGCAAGTGGGAAGGAAACTTTTCTTTAGCTTTAAGATGCTTCCCCCAAAGACTGTTCCTGTATCTGCCGCGCTTCTCTCGGCTTTGGGGATCATGGCTTTTCATGAGTTCTTCGACTTTAATCTTCAAATTCCCGCCAATGCTTTTCTTTTTACTCTGTTCCTAGGGATAGCCCTGCGTATGACGAGGCATTCAGAGACGGAGGGGCGCATTGAGGGAGAGGCAATCCCCGTGTCATCTCCCCGCCGGGTCGCAGCACCGGCGGTGGCCGTAGGAGCGGTATCATTTGTGTTGATGTTCTTTGCTCTAAGGCAGGAGGGCCTTCCTTATCCCAATAACCTGAAAGAGCCTGCCTCTCTTGCCGAGGCCAGGCAGGTCCTCCTCACATACCCGGCCCGTTCTTCCGCTCATCTCTCTGTTTTTCGTCTCCTTGAGGATAGAGCTCCTCTCTCCCAGCGTCTTAGAGAGCTTGAGATTGCCATCTGGTTTGATCCCATTAATCCTTATGCCCGGGACCTCTATGCCGCGAGTCTCTTCCGGCAGGGAAGAGAAGAAAAGGGGCTAAAGGAAATAACTCAGTCGGTCTTATTCTCTCCCTCTCTGTCAACCCATTTCTATCTCAGCCACCGGCTTTTGCCCTTGCTCTCTGCCAGGGAGCAGACCCACGTGGAAGAGGGATTTAAGAGGGCTTTGGCCTTTGGAAATGAGAGAGTGGTGAGCGAACTTGGCGCTTTCTATGCCGCCCTGCACCGTTTTCCTGAAGAGGGGAGACTTTATGAGAATGCCGCTCTCAAGGAGAGTGAAGCGGCAGATCAACTCCATTACCTGCTTAAGGCCGGTCTGGCCGGTGCCAGGGCGGGGGATGACGAGAAGGCGGAGGCGCTTTTCCGTCAAGCAAGTGCAGCCGTTCCGCAGGATCCCAGAGCCTATCAGTACCTGGCCACCCGGGTCTTTGCACCCAGAGAGGACCTGGATTCGGTCAAAGCGGCAATCTCGGAAGGGATAAAAATGGGGGCCGATCCTTTCTCTCTTTCTTTCTCTCTGGCGGAGGCAGCGCAAAATATCGGGAATCGAGAGGAGGTCAAGGCCGCCCTTCTTCAGGCCCTTAGTTATCGACCCTCCTCCTTCGAGGCCCATTATCGTCTGGGTTATTTTTATCTTCAGGACAAAAACTTTGATCGGGCTGCGCTCTCGCTTCGCCGAGCTGGGGAACTAAATCCGAGCTCCGCCTCATCTTTTTATCACCTTGGCTTGGCCGAGGAGGAGCGTTATCGGTTTTTTGCCGCCGAGAAAGCCTACGCGCGAGCTTTAGAACTAGAGCCGGACCATGCCAGTTTTCAGTACAGCTATAAGACATTTCTCCGGAAAGTGGCAGAGAGTGGCATAAGGGACACGGCTAACGGCGAAGTGATTGAGCCCATTCCCTCCTTGACGAAAGAGAAGGATGTCAATTATAAATAGCAGTAAAGTTCTTGT
>JAZFYO010000492.1:0-3934 GCA_036443615.1 Binatia bacterium
TCGCCGGGAGGTCATGGTGGGGGGATGACCCTCTTCCTTCCCCCGCCTCTCGCTCACCCGTACCCTTTTACTTCCATCCCACCGCTGAATCTTACTACTGTTACGATCCTTCCGGGTTCTACTATCCTTGCGCCCCCTTCCGCGCCAAGTAAAAAGACCGAGTGAGATTGGTTTCCCCTTTGCCGGGTCGGCTGCCTTACCATCACCGCGTTCTTGAACGAATTTCTTGTGCCCGTTCCTCCAATCGTTTGGCTTCCTCGTTTCTTCCCGTCTTTTTGTACAACTTTGCCATATTCTCCAACGTAGTCGCCACCTGGGGATGATCCGGCCCCAGGGCCTTTTCCCATATTGCCAGCGCCCGCTTGTGCAGGGGCTCGGCCTCAGCGTACTTGCCCTGGGCCTGATACAGGGTCGCCAGATTGTTCAGGGGGCGATGGTCACCCCGGGTGATTGCCAAATGTAACCGCGACTCCTTAGTGGATATCAATGTCCGACCCCAACCCGTGTACTCTTAAGAAAGACTTGAATACTTCAGTGAATGATTAGTTCATTCGCTTGTACGCGTATCCGCGGTTTATAATTTGTGTGTTAAGGTAACGGCCTTTCGATGCAGACGAAAGAAGCCCCTCGTATTCGTGTTCTGGAACGCCAAAATATCGGTAGACTCCCCCATTATTAAAGACAACCTCAAGGATCTGTTCTTGGAAATCATATCCAACCTCGTCGATAACTGAGGATGCAACTGGGACTCTGTTAAACTGACGTTCTCCGCTAGGGTCAGTAGGGGGGATCCATTGCTTTTCCTGTACGCGCGGCAGAGGGCTTATTTGTGGAATCTGAGAAGACCTGACGGTCGAGTCAACCCTTATCAACCCGATGTTTTCTGTAGCATTCGGATCTTGGAGTAGCGTGGCGAGTCTGCTTGGGGCTTTAATCTCCCTTCTAAGCCGAAAGCTTACAAGCCGAGAGGTGCCATTCGTAGCAGAAACGTCTGAACGAATACTCTGTAAGGGAATGTGCTGATCTGGTATCCAACATGCGTACTGGAAATGACGTCCCCTCTCAGCTACAAATGCAAGATAGGGAATATTCCTGGCGACAAAAAACGGGCCGTAATACTCTGCGTGCCTTCGGTCTTGGGGACTCGGCCTGCACGCAGATAACCTAGATGGATCCGGATTAGGGTGATTGTGAAGATCGAGCACCATGGAGGCTCCTAGCTGACTCGCAACCCGCATAAGACTATCAACAGAAACCAGTATACTTACACTTTCTCGATCCGGGCCTTTGTTCATCCACGCAGCCGATACCCGACCTCCATTGCAGAATCCGAATATCACCCATTCATGTTTCTTCCCTTTCAAAAGGGCCGCTGCTAAGGAAGGAAACTCTTGAACTGACACGTTCAGATCATACAAAGACCCTCCGGGATTCATACTGCTTTTGAATGCCAGGCTAACGCGGCTTTGCCCAGTATAAAAGCCCCAATGTTCTTCCAACGCATAAACTCTTCTCCGTCTAGCGAGACGCTCGATTTCCTCCCCCGTTAGTGGCCGAGACGCCCGAACAAACCATGCAATGCTGGCAATCGCAAAAAGACTAATTAGGATCAGAATGTCCATAGGGACTGTGCGTTTCTTCTGTGAAGGAGTTAAGTATCCTCACCTTCATCTACATCAGGTGCTGTCAAAGATCGCGGCATCTGATCAATTGGCTCCAGTTCCTCGATCTCCTTCTTCCCACCGGCGCCTAGTATCCTGAATTTTCTGGCCGATGGGAGGATACGGCTCTCAAATGACCCAACTGCCGCGTTGTATGACTCGACAGCCTTGCCAATTGCACCTCCAACCTTGATTAAATGCTCGGCCAGCGTCCCCATCCGGTCGGACAGTTCCTGGCCTAGGGCACTGATGCGCTGGGCGCTCTCGGCGACCAACTCTTGTCGCCATCCATAGGCGATGGCACGGAGCAGTGCGATGAAGGTCGTGGGCGTAGCGATCACAACTTTCTTGGTCATTGCGGATTCGACCAGAGAAGGATCCTTTTCAGTAGCTGCTGCCAGAAAAGAGTCATTTGGGATGAAGAGAACAACGAACTCGGCAGCTGCAGTGAACTGGTCCCAGTATTCTTTTGAAGCAAGCTTCGTGATGTGCTGGTTCACCTGTCTTGCGTGTTTTGCAAGGGCCACTTCACGCTCCTCGTCCGTTTTAGCTTCCAATGCCTCGAGGAATCCACCAAGTGGAACCTTCGAGTCAACAACCACCTCGCGACCCGCCGGGAGCTTGACGACCATATCGGGCCGGAGGCGACCCTCATCGGTTGTAACGCTCTCCTGCTCCACAAAATCACAATGGGCTGACATCCCGGCAAGCTCAGCAGTCTTCCGAAGGGTGATCTCCCCCCACCGTCCCCGAACCTGCGGGGACCTTAGGGCGTTGACCAACTTGGCGGTCTCGCTTTGAAGGGTCGTCTGGGCTGCCATAAGACCCCGCAGTTGTTCGCCGACCGCACTCATCTCCCGAAGGCGCTTATCTTCGAGTTCTTTGGATTCCTTTTGATAAGCGGATAACGTCTCAGTGAGTGGTTGAACAAGCAGCTCGACTGCTTTTCTTCGAGACTCCAAATCGATGGCTGCTTCGTCCTTGAGCGCCCTAAACTTTTCCTCGGCGAGGACAAGAAACCCCGCGTTGTTGCCGGCCAGCGCCTCTGCAGCGAGTGATTTGAAGGTCTCTGACAGCTTGGTTCTGGCATCTTCCAAGAGCGTCTTCTGCTCAGCCAGATTTTTCTCGATTTCGATCACACGGGTTTCGGCTGCGACCCCCGCCATCTCGGCCTCCCTTAGTCTCTCACGGAGCGTCTCAAAATCACCCCTCGCCGATGTAAGGTGTTGCCGAATCTCCTCGACACGTGCCTCGGCGGCTGCGGTTCGGGCCTCGTGTGTTCGCAAGGCCGATCCCATCGAAGCCCTAGCACGAGCGCCGCTCATCACCCACGCAACGCCGCCTCCAATGACCAGACCCAGGGCAAGGATTATCACCCACTCCATCATTCTTTCTTACCTCCTCCACTTTTGTGTCCCGCCACGGTCAAACCTAACCCCTCAAAGCGTGGCCTTTCGCGCCTTTGTCGGTCTGAGTTCCCATTGCTGCCTTCTTGGACAGAGGTGTTGGGATGCGCGCTAAGGATTTTCCAAAACGAAAACGCCCTCCCGGACCGTACTCTACCCGAGAAGGCGTCTGAATGTGTGGTGCGCCGTCGAATGTTCCGGTGGTCGGCTGTAGGGCATTGATCGCCCCGGTTTTCATACGTTCAATGGCTGCTGGGACCCGTAAGGGGCCTAAGTATCCCTCACTGGGGCAGGGGTGTCAAGCACCTCGTCTATTTACAAATACTTACGTATCGCTGAAACCTTTGCCCGGCTGATGCATCTAAATGAAATGAAAGCGGGAACCTGGAGGTTCCTCATCGAGTTAATAATATAGAAAATCTAAAGGAAAGGAGGTGACAAATTATGAAGCGGTTTGCAGCTTTCGCGCTGGCCCTGACGCTCTTCGCCGCTCCTGTGGTGGCCCTGGCGGATGTCTACGACCCTCTCCTCTCTGAGATGTTTAACGGGGACGTGGAGACCATTGTCCATGCTGAATAATTAAGGCTAGTCCTGTCAGGTCAGACCAAAAAAGCAAAAGGACCCCGACATGAGGGGTACTCTTTTGCTTTTTTTCTCTGGTAGCTGACCCTTCTCTCTCCCTCGCCTCCCGCTGGAGCTTGAAAATAGTTCCCAGTACTAGCTAATACCGGAAATCCACCGCCAAGGGACAATGGTCAGAAATCACCCGCATGAGTTGGTCGCGTTCGTCCTTGTTGATGCTCGGATATTTCGCCTCAAGATCCGGCTGCTGAAAGCTACTTTGCTAGTGTAGTTTTTTTGAGCAGA
>JAZFYO010000493.1:0-6084 GCA_036443615.1 Binatia bacterium
TTCTTATTTAAATACAAAAAACTGTCCGGCTGAATTGTAGATAATCTCAATAACTGCCTAATAAACCGGCTCATGCTGATGCGGAATATTCAATATGAGACCAGTAGTATTATGTTGATATAGGTGAAACCGGAAGAACAGGTGTATCGGCCGATCATGCTATCATGGGACTGGCCGAAAGGTTATGCAGGTCTGAAAATCAAATGGCACCCTGCATTTTGAAGCATTTTGCTGGTCCTGAAACGATTTATATGGCGCAGACGATGAGGGAAATGAACTCAGGTTGCGGTTTTTATGCAAGTACTGACAATATACGTCAACTATGTCGGTTGTTGCCGCATATTTGTATCACCTTTTTAGAGATCCATAAGTCTCTGATTTTGTGTATAGTCTCAACGGCAGACAGGCCAGCTTCCCCTTTCTGACTAAGGGTTGGCCCCATTATTGCTCAAATATCGATTCAAGTTGACACACTAGGCTCATGTTGAATCCAATCCTTATCATTGGTGGCTCGAAAAGATACCGTCCTCTTTTTGCTGCCCTGAAAGATCTTGGTATAGAGATCAAGCAAGTTCCCTCCGCCCAAGAGGGCGTTGCGGCCCTTGACCTGAAGCCTTACGATGCCGTGGTAATGGAATGGGACCTCTCGTTTTCAAACCCTTTGGAGATAGTGGAAAGGATTAAAAAGACACGGCCAAAGGTTCCGGTGCTCGCTTTGGGTAGCGGTCCGGATACAGGAATGGAAAAGGATGGGCAAGCCGGTGAGCTCGTCGAGTACATCCCTATGACGGGGGTTGAAAATATAGACCTGGCCCGCCTCCTTGGCAGCTTAAAACAAGTTCTGCCCGCTCTGCGTACCTGGGTGTTACCCGGAAAAGACCTGCTCTGGATAAAGACGCGAAATGAAAAGATGATAAAGCTTCTCGCCCTGGTGGACATCATCAAAGACGAGTCAGGTAGCGTTCTCATCCAGGGAGAAAACGGGACTGGCAAAGAGGTCATTGCATGGCTGCTCCACTACTCGGGAAGAGGTCACGCGTTGCCTTTTGTTGCTATTAATTGCGCGGCCATACCGGAAACCCTGTTGGAGAGTGAGCTCTTCGGGCACGAGAAAGGTTCCTTTACAGGAGCCACGGAACGGAGGGTGGGCAAATTTGAACTGGCGCACAAAGGCACTGCCTTCTTAGATGAGATCGGGGATATGCCCTTGAACACCCAGGCAAAAATCCTCCGGGTGCTGGAGACGGGAGAGATCGAGCGTGTGGGAGGCCATAAAAAGATCCCGGTGGAGATCAGGATCGTAGCGGCAACCAATCAAAATATTCTTGAAAAGATCGAGAACGGACTATTCCGTCAGGATCTCTACTTTCGTATCAACACATTCACTCTGCTCCTCCCGCCCTTGCGGGAGCGGCGAGAAGATCTCCAACCACTAACTCAGCATTTTCTCGACATGATCGGGGCCAGAAGGGGAGGAGGGCCGAGAAAGCGTCTGACTCACGAGGCCAATCAGTTGCTGCTGGGGTATGACTGGCCCGGTAACATTCGGGAATTGCGCAATGTAATGGAGAGAGCCGCAGTGTTGACTGAGAGCAGCGTGATTGGGCCGGAGGCCCTCCCTGAAGAAATCCTTAACAAAGGAAACAAAGTCGGAATTGAACAGTCACAACTTTCAATGGCCTCCTCGAGGAACGGAACGCATATTGTTCCGCTGAAGGAGCTGGAACGAAGAGCCATTATCGATGCGCTTTCTCAACTAGGGTTTAACGCCACCCAGGCAGCGAAGAGCCTGGGAATTTCCAAGGCGACTCTTTATCGCAAGATCAAGGAATACGAAATATCTCGCCGGTTGGTTGTTTGGAGTTGAGCCAGATGCTGCTCTGTTAACCCCGATCCGAAATTAATCAGTCCAAGAAATCCTCACTAATGCACATCAGGTCGCAATTAAGACCTGTTTGTAGTGTAAACCGGCAACTCACCTCCAGTATAGTTGCAGACCGAAGATCATTATGACGCTAATTGCTGCCATTTGTTGCTCCAAACGGGGCATGCCTCGATTATTTTTTACGGATCGGGGTTAACTTCCAGTGCCGCCGATGCGGAAAAAAGGCATACGATATATCCCGCCGGATGGTTGTTTGGGCCTGAATCAGGTCCGGCTGTTTTTCGTTCCAGCCCTGTAGTATTAAAATAAAAAAATAACTGAGGCTCGGCAGAGGCGGCTACAGTTTGACCGCTGGGGAAATTCGGGAGACTTTCTTCAATATCTTTGTCTTTTGATCTTGAGTCTTCGCCTCGCTGTAGCGCTTCCTCAATTTAGCCAACTTTTTCCGGCGGGTACGACGCCTGCGCAGTTCGGATTTTCTGGGTAATGGCATATTAAGAATCCCCTCTCCATTATCTTGAATGCTTTAGCCCTCGTGCAAAGGGTGCCCCTGCGGTTTCGCGGGTCTCTGATTCCCCTTCCGGGATCCCCCTATATGCCCCGCTCGATGGAATCATAAGGGTGGGGGTGGGCTTTCGCTCGAAACAGCTCCATCACCCAATGTTGCAAGGAGCTGACCGCATCCCCGAATATATTCTCTGATATGAAGGCGGTGAAGAGCGTACCAGATGTTGCAGAGCGTGCTGCTCAAAGCGGGCCTCCCCGTCTCCTTTTCCAATAGTGAAATACTCTTTATGGTCGGCCACCTGTTGCATGGGAGGAAGATTCCATCCGCCTGGGGTGCGGAGAAATAGACTTTTTTGGCAATCTTGTAGGAGGCCTCTTCGGGCTGGCTGGAAAGTTCCGAGTTGAGTTCGATCCCAAGCCCCTCGACACTCAGGACCTCGAACCCTGAAGCGGTCAAGAAGTCAGCTATCCGTTGCGTTAGGAGATCAGGATAGGGCGTGGCAACCACCAGCTTCGTGAGTCCGAGGTGTTTGAGGGCTTCTACTTCGCAGGTAATTCCCGCAGCTACCGGAACTCCCGCCTTGGCCTCCAGATCGGCACAGACCTGTCGGTCACTGCCATGACCTAGGCGAGTGAACAGCGGCGAGCCCCCGATGATGATGAACTCTGCGCCCGCTTCGGCTAGGTCAATGGTAGCTTCCTCGATTTGCTTTAACTGTTTGTCCAGGTGGTCATCGATGAGCCGGCGAATGGTCCCCGTCGTATTCAATAACATGAACCCGTCGGGAAGAATCTTATAAAATTCATAAACAAGCATATCCCCACGGGACGGGGCGACGTGCCCTATTTTGGCTCTCCATCCGATCATCTCTCTATCCCTTTCCAAGCAGTCGGGTTGTACGGAGTCACTTTGACTGGTGAAGCTATCACAGGTTTTCCAAAAGATAAACGTTTATTCAATGTAAACCCCGCCTCTTGAGGCGGGCACAAAGCCGATGGGGTTTCCCCCGTGGAGTCGCGGTCCATTACTCCACCGGGGGGAGAAGCGGCAACTCTCCCCATTGGTCGAACACGGGGATTCAAACCCCGTGGTCGATATAACTTGATTGGCCTTTAAATCTCCCGAGTGCCAGGGTGAGCTAGGTCTTATGCGCTCCAGCCTTTTCCCCTATGACCAGCGAGGAGGTAAAGGGAGCAGGGAGGGGGATCTGATGGACTTGCTCGAAACCGGCCCTCTCCAGCCACTGTCTCAGTTCAGTAAACGAGTAGCACCTTCCCTGTTCGGTGGTCAGTAGCATGAGGAGGGCAAACAAGGCCCCTGCAGGTGGCCTCGTAAGAGAGTCATCGAGGATGTGGTCTTTAATCACGATCCTGCCCCCCCGATCCAGGCATGAGTTGAGTTTGGTCATCAATCGGCTGTTCTCTTCGGCGCTCTCCGCGTGAATAATGTTGGAGAGCAGTATTAGCTGGTATCTCCCCCGGATTGGGTCGACCCGATAATCCCCTGTGACAAGTCTGATTCGGTCTTCCAATCCGGAGTCTTTAACGAACTTTTCCGTGATCTTCATAGTCTCCGGGAGGTCAAATAACGTGGCCCGGAGTCCCGGGTACTTGTCGCAGAGGTGGATGGCATACGTGCCTGGGCCCGGACCTACGTCCAGCAGCTCTCGCACCCCGCTCAGGTCGATCGTTTCGGTTAGAATTTGGGCGTCCCCCCGTGCCCTTACCAGGGAATGCATCGCATGGATGAACCGCGCGGTCTCTCGAGGATCGTCTTGATACATGTTCGGGGAATGAACGGATTTACCGGATTGGATAGCCTTTTCCAGATCCCCCCAGCAGTTCCACAGCATAGAATCGAAAAGGATCATGTCGCCGAAGTATTTTGGAGAGACGTGTACCAGGTAGACGGAGGATACTTCGGTTAAGGAAAACAGACTGTTTCTTTTCTCCAGCAACCCAAGAGAAACCAGGGCGTTGAGAAACAGTTCAGTTGCCCTGTGGTCTGTGCCGATGGAGGAGGCTAGAGAGGGTGCGCTGAGACTCTTTTCGTTAAGGGCATCGAACACTCCCAAGCTTACGGCGACCTGGATAGTGCGTGCCTCCAGGTATCCGCCTGCAAGGCTGGCCAGAAGCGAATAGTCCATCCTGTTGATCAGATCCGCTCGATAATTCGGTAAGCTCGACTCTTCGGCTTAAGGGGGGTGAGGATTCCAAGCTTCACCAGGGACCGGATCTCGCGATAGGCGGTATCCCGATCTACCTCCCCGATGCGCTGGTAGTCGGTATTGGAGAGAACCTTGCCATGGGAGAATGCATAAACCAAAAGCCTGCGTTGGCGGAAGTTCATGCTGGATCTTCCGAACTGATTCAGCCATTTGAGAGTCGCCTCATCGTAAATGGGGGTGTTGCGCAATGTGACGGTAAAAAAGAAGCCCTCGTTAGAAAACTCGGGCGGTCTAAGACCATGGTGCTCCATCTCGTCAAACATTCTTGGCACCCCTTCCCCCATCTCCCTCAAGAAACCTAGGTCTGCCAAGACCCGGACCAATAGTGGATTGCGGGAAAAATGAATCCTTTTCCGGTTGCGCAGTTGATCCAATGTAACAGGAGAAGGGAGTAATCCGGGGCTGCGTACCTCGATGCGGTCGTCAAACATCCAAATTTCCACGGAGGCTCCGGTCAGGGTGTAGTCCCGATGCGCTACCGCGTTGACCAAGGCCTCTTGCCAGGCGAAGGTAGGGTATTCCAGTCGTTCCCGGAAAAAGAGATCGTGGAGGACCATCCTCTCCCGAATATGCTCCTTGATTCGGCCCACGGCCTCATCGATAAGGTGCCACAGAGGAGCCTCGAAACGGATCCGTTTGATCACGTTTAAGAAGCTTCCGTGTTGCCGGTCGGTCCCTTCGTATTTGACGAAGTCAATGCCGCACCGGGGGTGCCACTGCGCGGGGTCCTTTGCAAATAAAAGAAGAGCGGCTTTCCGAAATAAGAGTTTCTCTGAGGACCCGTCGGTAAGGTGATAGGCCCGGGCCAGGAGAGCCTCCGGGTCTCTCGGGTCGCCGACCTTTTCCCCGAAGGCTTTGATGCCTCCAAGATCGAGGTCTTCCCAAGTAGCCTCAGGAACGGTCTGGCGTTCGTAATAAAAGGATCTTTTTGCTTCTCTCAAGCACTGAATTTGCTCTGCGGGGATGGATGGATTGTCGCCGGCAATGCGATAGAAAGTACGTCCGCCAACTACCCGGTGAACCTCCATGGCAGGGCTGACCTCAAATTTGAGCAGCAACAGATTACCCAGATTAATCCGCTCATAGGAAGGATAAAGAGGAGGGTTCAACAAGGCCAGGGAGGAGTGGATCAAGGCCTTGACCTCTTCGGGGGGGTGGGGAATCCCAGTAACGCTTTTATCGCTTTCGACGCCGACTAGGAGAGTTCCCCCGTCTGCATTGGCCATTCCGCCAAGGAGACGGGCAATTTCCCGGGCGAGCTCGTCGCTGGGTTTTGGCTCCGTCCCTTTTTTCTTTTGTACATTGCCACTGACAAATTCGAGGAATTGACCTCGATCGTGTCGCAGTAATGTTCCTAGTTCTTCTCCTTGCATGTCGACAATTCAGCTAACAGCAGCCATCCATGAGCGGTCTTGAACTAATGACTGAATGCTCATCATCGATGGGTGTGATCATTGCTTTAGG
>JAZFYO010000494.1:0-2486 GCA_036443615.1 Binatia bacterium
GAATGGCCATCACCCTCCCACTCTCCGCCCCTTCCTTATATAGAGTGTCGAATTGATCGCAGACCTGTTGAAGGTACGCCTCCGGCGTCTGGTTCGAGTGCATCAAGAGCGAAATATCGTTCACGCCCTGTTGATACGGTAGAGCGATCATCCGACCGCTACGGACACGCATGGGGACGGGCTGATCGTCACACGCCCAGTCGCAGATGTACTCGAATCCCTCGGCGGCAAGGTGGTCCGGAGTGTTAAAGGTCTCCGCTAGCCCCGGTCCCAGCCAGCCCTTGGGGGGTGCCCCAGTAGAAGCGGTAATGGTATCTCTGACCTTTCGGATCACCGCCCTCTCTTCCTCCAATGGGTAGTGATTCAACCTCAGGTTGTTGGTAATCCCATGTCCCAACCATTCCCATTGCCTCTTTTTTCCTTCCTCTATAATCGCCGGATGACGCTCGCATACGTCGGAATTGAGTAACACGCTGGCCCTGATACCGTGTTTGTCGAGGACCTCCATGATCCGAAAAACGCCGATTCTCGACCCATAATCCCGCAGCGAGTAACTCTGAATATCAGGCAGGTGCGGACTGGTGGCTGACGTAAGGGGCTTGTCGATGTGGAAGTACTCGATGTTTGGGCATACCCACAAAGCAATTCTTGCATCATCCGGCCACTTCAGCTCCCCGCGCCCGACGCTCGGAAGATAGTCATAACGATCCTTTGCCATAGAACCCCTCCTTTCCTGCGTACCCTCCTATGGTCACTCCCCGAAGGAAAGCTCCCACCGGTTGCCATCGCGGTCGTCGATATAAAGAGAATATCCTTTCCCGTCGGCGTGCTCGCGGATATTCTCCACACGCGTTCCTGTCTGTTCCAATTCCTTCATTGCCTTCTCTCTCTCCTGCCAAGGAATGTTTAGCGTGTGATGGGGCACGCCAGGACGCGGCCCCTGAGAGGCATCAAAGATGTGAACCTGAAAATTCCCTAATTTGACATCCACCTCTTTCACCCGGCCCCGGTTGATTTGCTCTGGGGTAGGATCGATCCTCCGGACAATTTGAGCACCCAGGACCTGGGTATAAAATTTTTCGGAATCGGCCAGATTCTTAGCACCTATGGCGAAAGTCTTGAGTGCCTTAACGTCAGGCATAGCTTCCCTCCTTATGACCGGCTAGGTATAAACCGCAATTTTCCAACATGTGCAGCTGCAAATCCCGCATGGGAGTCACAACGACCGCCCCCCCAGGGTAGATCCATATCGGTTCAGCGTCTGCGCCTCCTCTTTTTTACCCTTTTACCAGGAGCCTCGATGTCAAAGGCGATGGAAACGATGGCGTGATATGGGATCATGACCAGGTGGCCATGGCCGTCGCGTACGACCACTTCATGGCCAGCGTTGCTCTGAATCACCTGATTGATCAGGCCGCTCACGGTCCGCCCGGAAAGTAGCCTCATCTGGATTCGCACATTCTCCGCGATGAGATGCTGAAAATTGAGCAGGTCGCCCCCGATGACATGAAGTCCCTGCTGGAGGGCTTCACGATAGGCCTCGTTCGTGACCCGCAACCGGTCCACCACAATGCAAAGGAGGCTGTCCAATAACTTCAAACCCGCGGCGGGATTTTCCTTGTTGAACGTGTCGAAATCCGAGCGGCTGAGCACCTTGAGGACGGCGTCCTCTTCCACGAATGCGGAGGCAGAGCGACCCCTGCGGTCCATAAATGAGATCTCACCGAAGACACCACCCTTCCCTGCCGTAAGAAGAGTCTTCTCCACACCGCCTAGCGTGATCCACCGCCTGAGCGACACGACACCGGACTCCGCGACATAGAGTGTATCGCCTTTGTCGTTTTCCTTGAATATGTAACTTCCTGCCGAATGGGACTCTTCGCGGAAATAGTTGAGGAAGAGTTTTCTCTCGCTGGCGTTCAGACTCTGCACCAGGTAGCTGCTCTCCACGCCCGTCGGCCCAGCCATCATCTCCTCCATTCGATCATCTAGTGAGAGGGATTAGAAACAATACCGCCCGGAATCCTAACATAAGTGAAAGACAAAGGGTACGTGGACGCCACGAGCAGCCTGCCTTCCGGTCTCTTCAATGAGTGGTCCGGAGGGGCTTCAAAAATTCCCCCGCAGGGCCGATTCATACGTATCCTTCGATCTAGATCGGCGACCTTTGGACTATTACTTGTCCCGCGCGCGATCCTCAAGAAGGAGACAGGGATTATTGGAGTCCTCCCCGTGATCGGTCACCAGGCGCCACAACGGTCCCAGCAGATTGACAGGGCTGAGAACGATCTCGCCGACGGTTCTGACAGTGGTCCCAGTGCCGCTGACCACCACCGAGGGACTCGCCAGCGGCCCCTCAATCGAGAAAGGTGTCGTCATCTCTATGAAGCGCTTCTTCTTGGGATGCGGATCGGCTTTGATGTAGATGGTCTCATCCCGAAAGTTGATGATACCCTCGCCCTCGGACCGAACGTTGGGCGTGTCGA
>JAZFYO010000495.1:0-3979 GCA_036443615.1 Binatia bacterium
AGAAACAGACAGCTACCGACGAAGACAATAAAGAAAGATAAGTAAGCGGTGAGAATACTGGGAATGTGCAGGTACATGATGCGCTGGACGTCCCCCTGGAAGGCATCAGGGGGTGCCTTTACCAGACCCCAGTACAGACCCAAGAGGATAAACAGGGTGGCAAGAACACCAAGAATTTTTCTGCCTTTGCCTTGTTCTTTTACAACTGGAGCCATTTCTGCCTATCAGTCACCCATCCGAAAGCGAGGAATTCACCGGTTATGGATACCACATCAAATCCTATGAAGATACGCCACCTGGAACCTAAGAATAAAATATGAGCAAGAACTGTTCCTAATCTACCCACGAAATCATATAAGGAAAACGCACCATCATAATCCCACAGGATCTGTCTTATTCCAATATATAGGAATTTTATTCGTTATTTTCCAGACTTTAGGAGGACGCTCTGATTGGCCTCCGTTTTCCTACAATTGTGCAGTCATTATGACCTGATTTTAGGAATTTTTTGGCATGAGGTTTGCTCCTACATGAATTTAAGAATCAGTCCAGTCCCTATCGTCTAGCGGCTCAGGACGCCGTTTCCCCCTCCCCGATGCGCAGGCGGAGGATGGGAGTCTCATAACGGAAACTGGGGTTCGAATCCCTATAGGGACGCCAACTTAATTCAATGTAAACCCCGCCTCTTGAGGTGGGCACAAAGGCGATGGGGTTTCCCCCGTGGAGTTGCGGTCTATTACTCCACAGGGGGGGAGAAGCGGCAGCTCTCCCCTTTGGTCGAACACGGGGATTCAAACCCCGTGTTCGATATAACTTGATCAAAAAAAACAAGTTGAGAAGGTAGCGAATGAAAACAGCAAGTGCCATGGATAGCGGGGTAGGTGTTGGCGGCAATCACGGGCCGGATCGCATGGTCTATTCTGATGCGCCTTTTCTAACATACTGGGAGATTACCCGGGCATGTGACCTTGCCTGCCGTCACTGCCGGGCGGATGCAATCACTCAGCGGGACCCACGGGAACTCACCACCTCGGAGTCCAAAGAGCTGCTGAAAAAGATCCGAGGGTTCGGTGAGTGCGCACCGCATCTGGTACTGACGGGCGGTGATCCGTTAAAGCGGCCTGGTTTCTTTGATCTCCTGGAGTACGGCGCCAGTCTCGGCTTGCGCATGTCAGTTGCCCCCAGCGGTACGATTGCTCTCACCAGAGATGTCCTCAAGCGCTTTAAGGCGACCGGTGTGGAGAGTATATCGCTGAGTCTCGACGGTTCAACCGCCGAGAGGCATGACAGCTTTCGTGGGGTATCCGGCTGCTTTGCGCGGACTTTTGAAGCGGCGCACCTCGCATGTGAAGAAGGCCTTGGGCTACAGGTTAACACCCTCGCCACGGAGCAGACGGAGGCGGAGCTTCCTGAGATTTACCGGCTGGTGAGCCAACTGGATCTCATGCGATGGAGCGTCTTTTTCTTAATTGGTGTGGGACGGGGGCAGGCGTTGAAGGAGCTTACCCCTGAACGATGTGAAGCCCTCCACCACTGGCTCTACGATCTTTCTAGAGAAGCCTCCTTTGCCGTTGCAACAACGGAGGCCCCACACTTTCGCCGTGTGGCCTACACGAGAATGCGAGCAGAAGGGATCCCATCAGCAAGAATTCGACAGACCCCTGTCGGAAGAGGGTTCGGGATAAGGGATGGAAATGGAATCATGTTTATTGGTCACACGGGCGAGATCTGTCCGGCCGGCTTTCTTCCATTGGTGGCGGGGAACGTGCGGTCTGCTCACATTGTAGATATCTACCGGGAATCCGAGTTGTTCAGAAAGATCCGCGAGACGAGCGGGTTTAAGGGCCGGTGCGGAATCTGTGAATTCAAAGATATCTGCGGAGGCTCACGGGCAAGGGCCTATGCTACATACGGGGACTGCCTTGCGGAAGATCCAGCGTGCAGCTACCAACCTGCCCAGTACGACCGGCATCACGGTGCCCAACCCAAGGATAAGGCGTTGCTTTCTCATTGACTAGGCGGAGGGTAGTCAAGGCCGTTGAGACTAAGAGATACCAACAGGGATAACAGCCGCTTCATGGAGGGAGCGAGGCATCGGTGGTTAGATTCAGTGAGAGCTCAGCCAGCTACTTTGTGCCCGTGCATCCCTAACCCTCAATCACCCACTCAAAAAGGAGAAAACCAATCGTTAGGAATATCACGTCAAATCCGGTTAAGAGACGCAACCACGGCTGAAGCTCTTGAAAGCTTCCCTCTTGAAGAATGATCTCCATCGCCCTGATGGTGCCCAAAAAAACAGGGATGATACAGGGGAAAAGAATCAAAGGGAGCAAGAGCTCCCGCCCGCGGGCCTTCAGGGTGAGGGCCGAGAAGATGGTTCCCATGGCGCAAAATCCGATGGTCCCGAGAAGGGCAACCAGAAACAGGGATGGCAATAGCCGCCAGACTTCCAGGTTAAAAAGGATCCAAAACAGAGGGAAAACGACCACCTCGACTAGTAGCATCGTGGTGAAGTTGAAAAGGACCTTGGCCAGGTAAAGGGCCCCACGATCCATTGGGGATAGAAGAAGGGCCTCCATGCATTGGCCTTCTCTTTCCACTTGAAAGAGCTGGTTCAGTCCTAAGGTGCCGGTAAAGGTGAAGGCAAGCCACAAAAGCCCGGGGGTCATCTCCGCCACCCTCTCACGTGAAATTTCAAAGGAAAAGTGAAAGAGAAAAAGAAGGACGACACCAAAGAAAAACATCGAGATGAGGCTCTCGCGGCGACGGATCTCCAGAAGCAGGTCCTTCCAGAGTAACCAGTAAATCTGCCTTACAATTTTCATCTGTCTGCTCGGGGGAGGAACTCTGCAAAGGCACGGTGAAAAGTTTCCCAGGACTCCTGCCGGGGCTCATCGAAGATGATCTTCCCTTGGTGCAAAATAAGCGCCCTGGAGCAGAGAGAGAGGATGCGCGACACATGGTGAGTCGCCATAATCACTATACCACCGGTGCGGCAGAGTCCCCTCAAGTAAGCTTCCAGGAGGTCGATCCCCGGGCCATCCAACACACCATAAGGCTCGTCCAGGAGAAGCAGCGTCGGTTCCAGGAGACGCCATTTGGCAATGGTAAGACGGCATTTCATGCCATGTGAGAACGTAGCAACATGGGCATCCGACCAGCGGGCAAGGCCGACCTGATCTAAAGCACTGTCCACTTCTCGGGGGTTTTTGTTCTTGTCATAAAGGGAAATAAAGAAGCGAAGATTTTCCCTGGCAGTCAACTTCTCATAGAGGTGTTCGTGGGGAGAAAGAAAGCCGATCGTTGACCGGACAGGAGAGTTTCCGTACCCTAGCCCTTTCCCGTCTATTTCTATCTCACCGGCGGTCGGATAGATGAGAGCCGAGAGGAGCTTGAGCAATGTCGTTTTCCCTGCTCCGTTGGGGCCGAGCAAGGCAACGCAGTCCCCTTGTCTAAATTCAAGATATACGTCTCTCAAGGCCCAAAAATAACCGTAGGCCTTGGAGAGATTGCGGACCAGCACACTCAAGATCTTCTCCTTAGGGATTCCTTCTCAAATAGTTGCTTAAGGGGCAGGGCAAATTCTTTGGACTATAATCCTCGGGTGACGTAGATTCAATTGAAGCACACACACCGTTTGGAGTCGAGGGGTTCTGCTCCCAAATAGGGAGCCATCCGACACTGAACGCTCTCAAAGAGAGAGCGGGTTAGCGAATATCACCACGGAGAGCACGAAGGAAACAGAGTGAAATTATATTGTGATATCCTTCGTGATCTTCGTGTACTTCGTGGTAGACAAGTTTAATAACGTGTTACAGGAGCTGAGTCTCCCGCTGAGAGGCAGGCCCCCTCGGCTACCTCCCAATTTGGAAGCAGTTTTAATGAGGCAGATCGCAGAGTGTTGGGAAAGTTTTAAAAGTGCACTGTTGAAACATCAAAAGTGCACTCTCTTGAGGTCCTCGGCCTTGACTTGTTGTTC
>JAZFYO010000496.1:0-13201 GCA_036443615.1 Binatia bacterium
AATGTAAACCTTTTTGTTTGTTGTTGTCTCCCGATAAACAAAAAATGTCCCCCTCGGCGTCCTCTGTGTCTCTGCGGTGAATGAACAACAAATTCCTGCAGATGGGCACAGATTTTAAGGACTCCAGACTAACTAACGACTGGGGAATAGAGCTTACCCAGAGGCTCGAAACTCTGGACCTCGAGGGTTAGACTCTGATGCGCATGAAACTACCGTTACTCGCCTTCGGCATTATTTGTCTGTTCATAGCTGTTGCCGCAAGCACTGCGGCTGCTGTTGATTGTAACGGGACTAATATCCTTGGCACCTGGCGCCGTCAACCCACCGGATCCTTCACGACAGAAGCTGTCTGAACGTTTGTAAGTGATTCGGTCACCGAAGGCACCATTTCATGTAGGGGGGACTGTACTAGAAAAGCAGGCCGGCCCGTTGGATGGGTCACGCCGGGTGATTTCTGAAATGAACCTGGAAATATCAAGATAAAATACGAGAAGACAGAGCTGGTAATGCGCTGTGCCGTAGAAGGCGACAACAGAATGATTTGGAGTTCAGGTGGGGTAACGGAAATGTGGTTTGAGAAGCAGCGTTAATCCCCGCCCCAGCCTTTCGTTTTGACCCACCTTTCCGTTCTGTTCTAACGCAGCATCTGGAAAAATTGTTCGTGAAAAAGTTGCAGGTGGAGATTCATTGTGAAATGGGCACAAAGAGATGCTCCGCCCTATCTAGAACGCTTCAAATTGGGAATCCATCTGTTAAGAACCCGGTTCAATGTTCCATCCCTCTTCCAGTTTCCTAGAGTCCTGTTCACGAACGCCAGGAACTCCGGGTCACCTCGCCTGACTCCCCAAGCTAGATATTGTTCGTCGAAAGGCTCCCAGAGGGCTACAAGATCTGCTTCATTTTCCGAAACGAGCCACGCAACAGCAGGGGCATCGTACACAAAAATATCAATCGAGCCTCTTTTGAGCTCAGCAGCGGCAGTTTTTGCATTCAAAAAAGCGACCTTATTTGCCCTGGGGAAGTTCCTCTGGACAAATACATCGCCGGTCGTCTCTTTTATCACTCCGACATTACCAATAGTCTGCTTGATACTCTCGAGTGATCTGTACCGAGGGGCATCCTCTGTCCGCATTGCGGCCAACAGGCCGATTTTCAAGTAGTGGTCTGTAAAATTGATTCGAACCTGTCTCGCTCTGGTTATGCTCATCCCTGACATGATGATATCGGTTTTTCCCGCCAATAGAGCAGAGATCTGATTCTCCCACCATACCTCAACGAATTGAACAGGCCTATCAAGCTTTTGCGCCAGCCGGCGTGCCAGATCTGCCTCTACCCCCGCGATCTTTCCACCTAGCCTGAAAATGATGGGAGGGTACTCCGAAGTAACCCCAACGCGCAGCGGAGGACGTTTGGGCTCTTCAACGCTTGCAGTAGGGCTGCAGCTGCCGAAAAGAAACGCTACCAAAAAAAGCGTCGTGAATTTCATCTGAGGGTTAAACATTGCCTCTCAACTCCTCTGCTCGCCCTGTGCGATCAAAACGGTCTGGGTTCGATGGGAGGCGTGGTGTGTCTCTTAAGATGTTTACTTCGAAAGGCCTTTGATCGCCTCAGCGATCTCACGACTGAGACTCTCAAGGGCTCGGTTCATGGCTGAAACCGTAGCCTTGAAATCTTGCCGACCACCAGGGTCGCCACCCCCAGCTAAAGGCTCACTGAACTTTGACTTCCTGCGCAAGATCACTTTCTTGCCATTTTTTCCCATGATGCTCCAGCGAGCGGTCAGCAGGCAATCCTCTCCCGCGCTGGCTTCGAAGCGAGTCACCTCGACCGAGACCTGGTAGTCAATAGGCGTTGATTTGGTCCAGGGAAAGACGGCGATACGGTTCGTGGGGACCAGGATGGACAGGTTCTCGGCGATAACGTTCCCGAAGTTATTTTTGAGAGGCTCTGCCCACTGATCGAACTCGGCAATGTCGAGCTGATTGCGGCTGGCTCGGGTCACGATCTGCGGCCGATCCAGATACTTCGGAAGCGCTACAGGACGAATCCCGACGGCAACGCCTCCCTTGACCGACTCGACCTGGTTTGTTTCCGACCTGGGAAGTGAGCTCAGTACGTAGAACCTTGTGGACTGGGTGGCGGCGCATCCCCCCAGAACAATAAGGGAGACTCCGAGTGTGAGCCGAAAAAGAAAATTGTGCATCATGGACCTCCGGGTTTACCTCTTGCCATAGAGCAGGGAATCGGGATTGCGCTCGAGATAGTTGGCCAGGACTCGGATGGAACGAGCGGCAGCCGACAGCTCCGTAAGAGCAACAGTAAGATCGTGCATCAGTGGTGAATCCTCTGCTACGATGTCGTCTGCCGTGGAGAGAGTCTTTTTCGCCTGTACCATGGCGGCGGAGACCTCTTTGACGGTGTTATCGATGCTGGATGACAGAGGGGCGACCTGGCCATCGATATTTCGAACCAGCTTTTTGCTGTCCTTCATGACGTCACCAAACTCCTGGACAGCCTCATTGATGTTGTCTGTCAATGGATCGACTTTGCTATCGACATTCTGTACCAGTTTGTCAGCGGATTTAAGGGTTTTGTCCAGGGAGCGGATCACCGACATTACCTCGGGTGAATTGATCAACCGATCCAATCCCTCCGCGGCTTTGGTAGCGGAGTTGATGAGTGAGTTGATTTTGACGTCTTTGAACTTGGCGAAGATTTTTTTTACCTCTGTTTCTACCTCTTCAAGCGTGGTCGGCATCGTCGGGATCTCCTTGTACCTTCCCCCAGGTTTCTGGACCATGGTTGCCGGGCTTTTGGGGTGAAAATCGAGGTCGATGTAGAGCAGACCTGTGACAAAACTCTCCATTTGCAGCTGCCCCCGGAGGCCTCGTTCAATCAATGCACCAAAGGCCTCAGGGTCGGTCAAGGCCAGGCCGGTAGAGCCTTTTTTGGTGAGCTTCTTCGCGGCGAGTTCAATAATCACGGGGATCTTGGGACTCCAGTCCATCATGGCCTGACGCGCCCCTACCTCGGCAGCTTCCTTTAGCCTCTTTTCCCTGTCGAGACTCAGAAGGATATTGGTGACCGTTCCGATCTCTACCCCTCTGACCTTTACCGGCGCCCCAATGTTGAGGCCGTTCACTGAACTATCGAAGTAGAGAACGAACTCGTACTTTTTGGCGAACAGCTCGCCCGTGCCAAAGGCTAAGATACCGACCACGACCAGGGCTAACGCACCCAGCACGAAGGCGCCAACCAGTGTGGGGCTCATTTTTTTGTTCATACTTCCTCCCCTTCTCCCCGGGTCAGGAACCGGCGCACCCTTGGATCGTCCGAATGGGCGAGCAGCTCCTTGGGGGAGCCGCTGGCGATCATGGTCCTACTTTCCGGGTCGAGAAATACGCTATTGTTGCCGATTGCGAAGATGCTGGCCAGCTCATGTGTAACTACAACCACCGTGGAGCCCAGACTGTCGCGGAGCTCAAGGATGAGGTCATCCAGCAGCCGCGAGCTGATGGGATCGAGGCCGGCCGAGGGCTCATCGAAGAAAAGGATGTCGGGATCCAACGCCATGGCACGCGCCAGGCCGGCTCGCTTCTGCATGCCGCCGCTGATCTGGGACGGGTAGAAATCCTCAAAGCCACTGAGGCCGACCAGGGCTAGCTTCAGCGACGCCACCTCGCGGACCTCCGCCGGACTGAGATCGGTGTACTCTCCCAGAGGCAGCCCGACGTTCTCGGCAAGGGTCATGGAGCTCCAGAGCGCGCCGCTCTGGAAGAGGACACCGAAGCGCCTCCGGATCTTTTCCTTCAGCAGCGGATCTGCACTTGAGAAGTTATCCTTCCCGTAAAAGATCTCTCCCCGACCCTCCGTCTCTTTGAGCCCGATCAGGTAGCGAAGGAGGGTACTCTTTCCGCAGCCGCTGCCGCCCATGATGATAAAGACGTCACTATGCCTGACGGAAAAGTTGAGATCGCGGATCAATACGAAGCTACCGTAGGCCATTGTGAGATTTTGTACGGTGATATGAGGCGTCGAGTTCTCTACGTGGGTCGCTTCCATGGTCTCAAATCCCCAGGGCGTAGAATATAACCGAAAAAATGCCGCAGGTGGCAATGATGAAGACGATTCCGGTAACGACGGCGGAGGTGGTCGCATCCCCGACCGCGGATGAGCTGCTGCCGCACTCTAGGCCACGAAGGCAGCCGGAGAGGGCGATCAGCACGCCATAAACGGCGCTCTTGAACACACCCCCAAAGAAGTCTGTTAGATTGATCGCATGCATGGTCTCCCGGAAATAGGTGGTCGCAGACAGGTCGAGCATCCCAAGCCCTACGGCAGCCCCGCCCAGGATGCCGACCAAGTCCGAGTACAAGGCGAGCAGGGGCATCATCAGGATCAGGGCAATCATCCGGGGGAGCACCAGGAACTCCAAGGGGGAGAAGCCCATAGTGGTAAAGGCGTCGATCTCCTGCGTCACCTTCATGGTCCCGAGCTGCGCAGCAAAGGCCGCGCCAGTTCTTCCCGCCATGATGATACCTGTCATCATGGCCCCCATATCGCGAACCATGGCGATTCCGACAAGGTCCGCCACATAAATCTGGGCCCCGAACTGCGCAAGTTGTATCGCCCCGACGAATGCGAGAATGACTCCCACCAGAAAACTGATTAGCGTAACGATAGGTAGGGCCTGTGCGCCGCACTCCTGGATCAACAACATGAGGTCCGAGGTTCGATAGCGGGCCTTCATGCGCAGCAGTTTCACAAAGGTGAGGGTTACTTCTCCGAAGAAGGTGAGCATCTCCAGAAGAGATTGCTCAGAGTCGATAAAGGACCTTCCGACGCGCTCGACGAAAGAGGGTTGAACGACTTCTGTGCGGGCCCCCTTCTTCTCCGGTACCGCCTCGGCAAGACTCAGGAGCCTTCTGACACCGGAGGGCAGGCCTTCCCGGTCCAGCTCGATTTGCCCTTGAGCGCTCTGATTTACGAGCTTGGTCAGGAAGGTGAGCAAGCCGCTGTCCCAGGCGGTGATCTTCTGGGTCTCGAAAGCAATGCGCCGGACCCGAGGATTAGATTTAACCTGTTTCCGAACCTCATTGGCCGAGGGCAGATCGTCCTGCAGTTTCCAGCTGCCGGCGAGCCAGACAAGCAGCGTGTCGTCATCCCGGCGACTGAAGCTCATCTCACTGGGCGCAGGTCTCATGCCTGTCGCGGCGTCCACTCGTCCTCCTTTGGATCACGACCCTTCAAGTCACCGCCCGCTTGGTGACTCCGGCACCGGCCAATACCCGAGGGCGAATCTGCCAATGACATTCTCGTGCTGTCCTCCCGGCTTGCTTCTTAGAACTCGACTTCGATGCCCTCAGTTCTTTTATCCTCGTAACAGGATTCCTATTTTCTTATTATTTTGTAACCAAATTGGTCGAGTACGTTATAAACCTGTATGAGGTCGTTCGTCGGCCCGAAGCCGACATCACCATAAGTGTATCTTAATAGCGACTTCTTCCATTTCGGGTGACCGCTGCTTTCCAACTTCCCTTTGTTGCTCAGGATAGCAAGGACAAGCCTTCCTAGGTCAGTTATATATTTCTCATCTTTACGAGCCAGCGTTACGATGACGGAGGGAACGGCATAGGTTGCCGTGTCGGCTTTGGCCCAACTATAAAAATCCTTTCCCAAAATCTTTCTTTGATACATCTTCTCCAGATCATCGTTTTCCGGAAGACGGACGATGCGGAACTGATTCCCTAGCTTCTTAAATGCAGATACCGGGGCACCGCCTACGAAGATCATCGCATCGAGTTCACCTTTTCTTAACTGTCCAACGGCGCGATCTGGTTGATAGTGGAGCTTCTTAGCCTTTACCTTATAGGCTCGGAGCAGCATCTCGCCAGTCAGGAGGCTGCCACTATTTTCGGCCCCCACGGACACCCTTTTACCTTCGAGATCACGAAAAGAGGAGATGGCTTTATCATTGGTAATCACATGGACCTCTTCGGGATAGAGGTTTAAAATCACCTTGACACTCCGAAAGATATTTTTGCCGCCTTCTTTCTTCATCACATCCGCAAAATAATTCAGGGCATCCTTCTGAACGATCGCAAGATCGGTTTTGCCCTTGCCGAGCAAGTTGATATTTTCAAAAGATCCGTTGGTGGATATGATGCTTAATTCGACTCCTACCTTTCCGGCTACTTCTTTAATGTCCTGCGCTATCCTAAAATAAGTTCCCTCAGTAGAGCCCGTCGCAATGGTCAAAGCGGCGGCAACCTGGGCATTAAAAACAAGCACCAGTACGACTAAATATTTCTTCATCAGTGACCTCCTTGATTTTGCCATTATTTATAAATGGCCCCGGTCCGCGGTTATAGCAGAAAGCACCATCCCCGTCCACACACGCCCCTTGCCGTACAACTTACTAGCGGAAGTGGTCCCGGACAACTAGTAAAATTACTAGTTTTTACCTAAATATTGCAGATTTTCAGAGGGAGGGGGCTCACCATAGGGTAGTAGAGACCAGGGTCTATTAAGAAGCCTCCACGGGCTTACGCCCGTGGTATCCTTCATTTCTTCGGCGCAATCCGCCGAAGCACCCACATTCGCTCTCCGAGCTTCGGAGGGTTTCCCTTGCACATTCATCCATGGACTTATGTCCAGGTCTTCTGCGAAAGCGGATAAAAACCAATTGGTCACAAGGCTAACGAATTCTTTATGGGAGCCTGTAGAGAAGGTGGTGAGGTATATGATCACTGAATGGTCGGGCTTGAAGAGGGAATATATTCCTGAATCTTCCCCTCGAGCTGCTTCAAGGTAAAGGGCTTAATAAGATAATCGTTACACCCGGCTTCGATGCAGCTCCTGAGCTCCTGCTCCCTGTTGAGAACCGTAGTGGCCAGGATGGGAATATTGTGGGTCTCCGGGTTGGAGCGGATCTTACGGGTCGCCTCTTTACCGTCCATTATGGGCATCAAGATATCCATGAGAATGAGGTGGGGTTTTTCCTTGAGGGCCTTTTCCACCCCCTCAACGCCGTGCTCGGCCGTAATGACCGAATACCCCAAGAATTCCAAAAGGTGGGTCAGGATATCCAGCGCATCCGGATGATCTTCAACAATGAGCACTGATTTTTTGGATACCGATTCCACCATAGGACTACAACTTTCCATCACTCCGATTTGACAAGATTAGTAGACTACCGAATGTGTCATTGAAACAGTTTTGCCAGCTTAATGATATTCATGCCTGCAAATGCTTTGGGTTCAATACGGATAGAAATGCCGTGCCACTCCGGAGAATAATGCATTCCTCCGAACTCCATGTTATCGATAAACACCTGACTTTAAACGACTTCTAGGTTGATGACTCCACCAAAGATTATATCCCATCAGACCGCTTATTTTAAGGAATCTGAAAAATCGGGCGTTCAGTGACCAAGATGGGGTATTTTAGTACAAAAGGGCACAAAAAATCAATAAATTCCAAATAGCCAGCTGAGGGGGCGAGCCTGTATGGAAATCAAGCGGCAGTCAACAAGGGAAAAAAGCGATAAGTGTTTAATATATCTAAGATCTTCCCAATTAACTGAGTGCCTAGATTTGCTGTTTCCGAGTCCGAAGGGGGAAGCGGGAGAGGATTAAAGCGAGGTCGTCAGAGTATGGAGGGCCTTAGCCGGTGTCGTCTCCTTGAAAGCCGTATTTTTTGAGTTTGTAGCGTAGATTTCGTTCAGTGATCCCCAGATACTCGGCTGCACGGGTTTGAACACCTCCGGATCGGGCCAGTGCCTCCTTAATCAACCGCCGCTCCAATCTTTCCACGACCACGGAGAGGTCGGTATTGTTGCTGTTATTCTCGGCTTCAGGCTCCTGAATGCTTATCGGAAGGTCTGCTCTGCCAATCACATCATTTCTTGTTATCACCGAAGCCCTTTCAATAATGTTTTCGAGCTCCCGGATGTTTCCCGGGTAGTCGTAGCGTAGCAGTGCCTCACGGGCTTCAGGGGTGAAACCCTGTATCTTCTTCCCGTTTTTTTCTGCGAACACTCGCAGCATGTGATCCATGAGCAGGGGGAGGTCCTGCCGCCGCTCCCTTAAAGGCGGAAGGACAATCGTAACTACATTGAGCCGATAATAAAAATCATCCCGGAATTGTCCAGATTTTAGCAATCCCTCGAGGTCCCTGTGGGTGGCGGCAAGAATCCGGACGTCTACAGGGATTGGCTGGCTTGATCCCACGCGTTCAAATTCCCTTTCCTGAAGAACTCGGAGCAGTTTTGCCTGCAGGTGCGCGGGAAGGTCGCCGATTTCGTCCAGGAAAATCGTTCCTCCACTGGCAACCTCGAAGCGTCCCTTGCGATTGGCTAGTGCTCCCGTGAAGGCCCCTTTTACGTGGCCGAACAGTTCCGACTCCAGGAGGGTCTCAGGAAGGGCTGCGCAGTTCACCTTTACCAGAGGACCTGATGCACGTGGGCTCGCATAGTGGATGGCCTTGGCAATGAGCTCCTTTCCGGTCCCGCTCTCGCCGCGAATCAATACCGTGGCCTCGCTTGATGCGACCCGCCGTACCAGAGAGAAGACCTCCAGCATCCGGCCGCTCTCCCCGATAATGCCCTCTATACGGTGACGCTCGCGTAATTCCTCCCGAAGGTCACGGTTTTCCGAAAGGAGGCGTTGGTGTTCCCTGACCTTTTCGATGCGATGGAGTAGATCATCTAAATTGAGAGGTTTGGTCAGGTAGTCGGTTGCTCCCGCTTTAATAGCATCAACGGCTGTTTCGATGCTCCCGTAGGCGGTCATGATGATGACGGCCGTCTCGGGATTGACGGCGCGAACGGCTTTGACCAGATCCAGCCCGGACAGGTTGGGCATCCTCTGGTCGGTCAGCACCAGGTCAAAAGACTCCTGACGAAACCTCTGAAGGGCCCTCTCACCGCTTTCCGCCAGGGCCACCTCGAAGCCCTGCTTCTTGAGGAAGCCGCCGATCAGTTCAAGTTGAGGCGGTTCGTCGTCTACGACAAGAATGCTGAACGAATCTTCCATCTATCTCTCCGGACTGCCAAGTGGAAGGGAAATATGGAAGTGGGTCCCCTGGCCGACCTCGCTTTTGACCTCGATCGTTCCGCCGTGGGCCTCCACAATTCTGCGAGCGATCGCCAGCCCCAGTCCGGACCCGCTCGCCTTCGTGGTGAAATAGGGCTCGAAGATTCGTGGCAGGATTTCTGAGGGAATCCCGGCACCGGCATCCGTGACAGTAAGGAGGAGTTTTCCGCGTGAGGCGTTGGCCCCCAATGACAACGTGCCTCCGTTCGGCATGGCCTGGATCCCATTCAGAATTAGGTTGAGCAGGAGCTGCTTCAGGTAATTCACGTCCGCCTTGACCTTTGGAAGACCCGGAGAAGTGGCCACACGGATTTCTACCTTTGATGATTCTGCGTCGGCCTTTACCAACAGGGCTAACTCTTGCAAAAGCTCGTCGATCCGTACAGGCTCAGGCTTGAGATCAAGAGGGCGCGCCAGGGAAAGAAACTGTTCCACGATCGAGTTGAGGCGCTGAACCTCTCCTCGCATAAGCCCGATGAAGCGGGAATAGTCTTCTTCATCCTGAGTCGGATGAAATTCGGAGTTGAGACGCTGGAGCCCCATGGAAATAGCGTTGAGCGGGTTTCTGACCTCATGGGCGATGGATGCTGCCAGATTCCCCAATGCCGATAGGTGCTCCCGGCGCGCAACCTCGGTCTCCAACACCTTGATCTCTCGCAGGTGAGAATTTTGATTGTAAAAGATCGCCGCCATTCCCAAGATGCCGACGGCAAGAATGGCCATCCCTAATGGGATAATCGACCACAGGCTATTACGCCATGTGACCTCCATCGGTTCCAGGGAAAGGCCAATTTTGAGAAAGCCCAGGGGGGAGTTATTCAGGTTGATGGGCTTGACCAATTGGTAGAGCCCTCCCTTGACTTGCGTGAGGGTCCGGCCGTCAGCCCTGGCCTTTAAAATGAAGCTGTCCTCTTCCTGTTGACCGACGAAGGCAGGATCCGTATGGGCCACGAAGGTAAAGTTGTTATCGAGAAGGGCAACATGGTCGATGTCTGGCTGACTCCCCAGTTCTTCTATCTGGCGCTGAACCCCGAATTCTTTTTTAAAGTTCAAAATGAAATCTGCGTTGGCATGAACAGCTATGATTCCGGGAATACTGCGTGCGGTAATGGCCACGCCAAAGGGACTGCCCTGCCAAAATTCCCGTTCTGTAATCTGAGGAGGCGGTTGCATGGCAGGTTTTTCCTCCTCCCCGGGTAGCAACCAATTCCGCCCCCACATGTAGATCATCATTTGCTGCCGATGCGCAGACTGGAGATCGCGCTGCATGTCGTGCATCTCAGCCATCATCTCCCTCATACTTCTCTGCATTGTGGGTAGTGGGGGGAGTGTCCAGGGATGCCCTTCTATGTCTAAAAGCTCCACCTTTTGAAGACTGTTCATTGCGGTGATTTCTCGCAAGAAATCATGATCTATTGGGCGGAGAAGAAGGAGTTGGTCGATCAGGCGGGCGTTGTCGAGCAGACGCTCCCTGACCATTTCCTCAAGGAGGGAGTTTCCAAGAATGGCATTTTTAGCACTGGCCTCCATCGCCTCTGCCAGCGCCACTCCCTTGGCCTGAGCCTGGCGCAGGAGCTCCCGCTGGAGCCTCCTGCTCTCAAAAAGAACGTAGGCGGAAACCACAATGAGAAGCAGTAGAACGGAAGCGACAAAGTAGCGTGTTAACGAAGGTCTCTTCATGGTCAAGATTATATCAGCACCCAGCAGGCGTTAGTATGAGATAGGACTACGTAATTATTTACCTTTATTACCAGTCTAAAAAAAGACCTCTGGACCGGCCGGCCCAGAGGTCTTTACACTACCTATGTGATTTACGAGCCGCCTCCCCAGGGACCTCCAAACGGCATGATGTTGCCAAAGGAATTGATGTGGAGAGTGCGAAGCTCGCCCTTAGAGTTCTTCAGCTCTACCGAGTACATGGTGTGATGCATACCAGTGAAAGGCAAAAGCTGCTCCACCTTAAAGTCTGGCAGATATTTTTCGGTGTAATGCTTGGCTAACTCCTGGGCCTTCTCCTCGGTGATCTGGGGAGTACTGGTTGCTTCCCAGCCAGGGCAGCCCGCACCTCCGCGAGTATAGCTGTATCCTCCACTTCCCATCATCCCGGGGCCCATCTTTCCCCATCCGCCAGTACTGTTAGCACTACCCCAGTGGGCTTTGGCAGCACCCACCAGAAGGATCAGTGCTCCTCCTGCAACGATGACGGTTAGATATCTTTTCATGGCCTCTCCTCCTTTCTTTCCCTTGAGTTTCTTTTGATATTATGGATTGCAAATCTCATGCCGGATTCTTGATTCAGAAAAGCTTTGATTTCTTAGTAGCTTCGCTGGGCTCCCCTGAGAGAAGGGGCTTAGCCTCGTCAATATCGTCGAGTTTGTTCGACCAAAGAGTCGCTCTGGCATACCACTCCATCTATTTTCTCTGATCCTAAAGTAGGAAGTGGCAAACGCGGGCCAGTGTCATAGGATTGTGGCAAGCCGGAAGGTGGCGTGTTTATACCCATTCAAATATCCATCCAAATTATTAAAATACAAGAAAATTTTGTTCCTCAGCGTCGTGCCTTATGCGACGAGTCGTCTTCTCACGTAACTAGTTGATTTTATTTAAACTATAGCACCTGCACCGGTCGAAGCATATCGATGGCAATAGTTGTAAGACACTGATTTCTAAAGACAAACGTCATTTGATTCTACAAGGCATTGATGCCCTCTTGAAGTTAACCACAATATGTAGTATCTAAATCAATAAGAAAGGAATTTTGAAGAATGGCGACCATTCAACTTGTAAATGGACCCCAGCTTGACCGAGCCAAAATCTGCGAACTCTGCCCCACCAAGCCGAAAATTTGGCCAAGGAGCAAATTCGACGCACACCTTAAGGAGGCCCACGACCCGGAAAATTCGAGGAAATGTTGGAAGTGCGGCCAGGTGCAAGCGGGTCGGGAGTTTCTCAATCAGAGCATCAACACGTGCAACACCTGCCGGCAAAAGCGGATGAAGATAGGCGTGAGATTCGGGAGATACCGGAAAGTGAAGAGGGACCACTACAACATTGGATTGAAGGGGAGGAGCAGAGTATAAATTATAAGGATCGCTGTCATCGATGGCTCAGGGCAAGATAAAAAAAGCCCTCGTTGTAGAAGATCATCCTGATATGCTTGAACTCCTCAACTGGCAACTGTCGTTGTTGGGGTTTTCCGTCATTACGGCTAACAACGGGAGAGATGGTGTGATGAAAGCCATCGAGGAAAAACCCCACCTCATTATCATGGACATCCTGATGCCAGGAATGGACGGGCTAGAAGCAACACGCTTAATTCGCTCAAACCCAAAAACCCAAGAAACCCCAATCCTTGCAGCCACGGTCCTCTTCAGGGAGTCGGATCTGCAGAGTTGCATCGAGGCTGGATGCAACGATATCATCCTTAAGCCCTTCACCTATCAGGAACTCAAGGGAAAACTCCTAGGATATGCTTGAAGGAGACCATCGCCCAGGGACCAAAATGGGTGATCCTTATGTTCCCATGTCGAATGGTCCAATGCTTTAAAATTAAAAAGCCCGTAATACCGGGCTTTTTAATTTCCGGTGGAGGCGGGGGGAATCGAACCCCCATTCGAAAGCCCCCAAGTCAAAGTTACCCAGTGATAAAGAGTGATAACCACGTACCAACACTAGCCCTTTCTCATACGCTTCTTATCACCCAGTGCTAAGAATTGGCACCTGAAGTTGGCACAAATCAGGAACGTTTTTCCTGCTTGTCTATTTCCTGTCTGAAACACGTTGGCCGGGGACCCCATCCCCGGTGCTGAGGAGTCCGCTTGGCCCAACAGGAGTGTGTGTGTGCGTTTCTTATGAGGCCACCAGTTAGGGTTTGTTGTCCTTTTAAGACCGGTCAGACGCAATCCATAAAAATGTCAATTTCAGTTAGGCTTGAGGCCGCTCTAGGCGTGGGATTGCTCGGTATTAGACCCCCAAGACGCAATTAAAGAGCTATTGAATTGAGTCCTACGGGCTATTAGAGACAAAAACGGCGGCCCGGTGTGGACCGCCGCTCTCAAACGATGCAGAATTTCCTTGCTCGTGCAATCCAGCTTTATGAGCAAGAG
>JAZFYO010000497.1:0-2740 GCA_036443615.1 Binatia bacterium
GCGCCAGAGAAGAACTGGAAAAACTCAGACGGGAAGGACAGCAGCTCACCACGAGCGAGATGCTCCAGCGGGCCTCCCAGGCCGCCACGGAAATAGCGGCCATCATCGAGGAGGCGGAAAAGACGGCCCCCGAACTCCAACGTATGCTCACGGATCTCGAACCAGGAGAGTGCGTGACCATGGTGCTCCGGGAGGAAAACAAAACCGCCTCTCTGTACCGAATCAGAGTAGCGCTACTTCACTAGCCCGGCGCAAAACATAAAATAAATGTCTGGCGATCCACGCAACACGTGGAATCTGCGCCAATTGAATAACCAGTTGAGGTAGACTTTTCCTAGAATGTGGATTAATATAGCTATGAAAATAGCTATGCAGAAAGGTGACACTTATGAAGACGGTGCAGATGACCCTAGACGAGGATCTCGTTAAAGCAGTGGACAGGGCTGCCAAACGGCTTGGCACGACTCGATCCGGCTTCGCGCGGGAGGCTCTCCGCTCGGCTCTCAGGAAAGTGCATATAACGGAAATGGAACGACAACACCGCGAGGGGTACCACCGCAAGCCCGTTAAGCGTGGAGAGTTCAGCGACTGGGAGTCGGAGCAGGTGTGGATTGAGTGATGAAAAGAGGTGAGGTTAGGTGGTACAGGTTTTCTCGACCGGACAAGAAAAGGCCAGTTGTGATCCTCACAAGAGATTCTGCGCTTGAGTTCCTGGGGGAGGTTACTGTAGCTCCGATCACGTCAACAATCCGAGATATCCCCTCAGAAGTCTTGTTGACCAAAGCAGATGGTATGCCTCAAGACTGCGCTGTCAATCTTGATCACATCCAGACGGTCTCAAACGGTAAAATTGCCTCCTTGATTACAACGCTTAGTCCTAGGAAGATGCTTGAGCTGCGCTCACCCCTACTGTTTGCCTTGGGCTTTTAGTAATCCATACCTCAGTTGGAGAGAAGAAACATCTATCGGCTCACCTGCGAAGCAAATTCTCATCATTCCAGACTCTCTAAGGTACGGTTCCCACATCTCTCACAGCTGATCGGCTAGATTAGGCTTTCCGATATCTCAGTAAGACGAATAAGTTATTGACAGAGACACTCTAGGTCGTGTTTTACACCACCTAGGCCTATGGGATTGGACAATATCCGATCTATTGCCTCACTCGCGTGAAAGTCCAGGCTCCAAGTTGTCGATCTGGTCCCTCGCCTTTCCTCGCCGGCTTTGGCACTCGCAAACCGCATCAAACACCTGGGTTGGCAAGCCCTCCTGGAGGATCAGTTGGCCACGCTAGCGACGTATGAATGGCAGCTTCGCACTAGTGAGCGAATATCAGAAGAGACAGCTCGCCGCTATGCAGTTCAGAGCTAATCGTTTCTCAAGGGCCTCGGCAAATGGCCGTTAGCTGATAACACCGAAGGTCCTGTTACCCTGTGGCATTTAGCCACGCCCCGCGATAATCGCTGCCACCATCGGACGAAGCCTTACGTTCGCTACGAATGTGCTGAAAAGCATAGATCTCGACCCAAAGTCTGGACTACACCCTCTACCCAAGGTCGCGCTGGTGCCGCACTATGGCGAATAGATCCCCTGACCGTACCGGCCTGATACGCTATTACACTCACCGGCGACTGAAAGCCGATGTGGTCGTGCACCGCACTATTGTAAGACTACCAAGGCGGACGGACATACCCCCTTCCAAGGCAACGAGGGTCTTGATCGAAGCCCTCCGCTCGACTGCAATTTCGCAGCGAACCATCCAGCGGTACTGGCAGCATGAGATTGCGGCACTCCGTCAGACTTTCCGTGAGCGCTACCGGCCACCGAAGACGAGGCCTCGCTATAGGATGCTTGCCGCCTTGGCTCGGAACTTGGAACCACTTGCAAATCCAAAAACTAAGTTTCCACCGACAAATCGGAAAAAGGAAAAAAAAGTCCGGCGTGAATCTAACTCCAGAGGGCGACAGGAGTCTCAGTATCAGTTGGCGCGATTTTTATGCTTCGCATGGGGATTCTATGCTGATTGAAAGAGTCATCGATTGGTATACAGAACTCGGGAAGAAAACCCCCGGGAACCCCTTTCGCCTTTCCAACAGCGGCAGATGCGCCCGGGCACTCGCTTACCAGCGCTTCCCCACTACATTCAAAGCGGAGCCGATGCCCGCACGCGTCCTCATGGTCCTGGAAGAGGGCAAACGGGTGGATAAGTGGCTGAAGGAAGAGTTCAGAAAACACTGCGCCAAAGAATGGCGTTGGGAGGAAAAAGAATTCCACATAGAGGTTGACGGCGTAAAAATCTACGGCCATGCCGATGGGGTGCCGACCCTGAAACAGTACGGCCCAACAGTGGCTGAGCTTAAAAGCATGTCTAACTTCGGCTTCAGAAATGCCCTTCAGGGTAAAACGGAATATTCCTACCGCTGCCAGCTCAACTCCTATGTAGTAGGCGGAGGCCTAAGCAATGCTCTCTGGGTCTGCTATCGAAAAGAAACATCTCATCTCCTGGAGCTATTCTGCTCAAAGAAGATCGCAAAGGTCGAAACACGGATCCTCACTCCATCTGGAGGCTGGCTCCAATACACCCCCGAGACTCCCATTGAAGACGAGGAATGGCAAAGGGCAGAAGTTACACACCCGTTTGACCCCAATCTTCACCAGGAAGTCATAGAGAGGTTCCGTCAGGTCATCCATGCTACCCCAACGAACCTCCCGGAGCGGGAGTACGGACCGAAGCTTGTCTGCG
>JAZFYO010000498.1:0-2012 GCA_036443615.1 Binatia bacterium
TATGTAGAGGTGGCCTTATACGATCCTCCCCATCTGGGGAGGGGTCGTAGGGAGTAAAAACCGGAAGAGGTCAGTTGATGGTGATGGATCCATGCATGCCGGCTTCCTTATGACCCGGGATTGCACACACCAATTCTAAATTCTTGCCTGTTTGCACAGGTACAATGTACCACTCCACCTCGCCTCCGGGACCAATCTCAACTTCCCGTATATTGCCTTTGATCTCGGCAAGCATTTTACCGTTGGGACCCTTCACCTCCACCTTTCGGGTGAAAACTTTCTCAACGAATTCTGGCGCTTCAAACTCATGTTCTACTTCATCTACGTTTTTAAGCACGAGTTTGTATGCCTTTCCCGTTTCCAGCTCTAAGTGGTTGGGTTTGAAGTACATACTCTCGCCCACTGAGCCCATTTCGACGACAATCGTTTTGAGGTTATTGCGGCTCAAATCACCCGTAGCGAATGCCAGCGAACCGGGAACGGTCAGCGCCAATGATACGGCGAAAATAGCGGATTTCATGACAACCTCCTATCATACAGCTCATCAATGGAATTCCGGCGAAAAGGGGGGACCAATAGGGTGTCTCCGTGCAGCTTTTTGTGTCACTAGATGAAAGAGCGATTCGATGGGGTTTTCTGCTCCCATTTTGTTATTACTTTTTCCAAAGCCGATCTATTTTTATACCTCACTTGCCTGTCAGGACTTTCTCTACTTCTCTTAGGGAAGGCAAGACCTCGTCGATGAGCGAGTCCACCTCGCTCGGCGGCGCCTTGGTCTTGATTAACTGGCGGAGCTTTAGACCCAGAATCGGTTCCACCTTGGCATTCAGTTCCGGCGCTTTGTCGAACAGGTCCCCTTCGAACTTCTCGAAATGCTCCAAATACAGCACCGCAGTGAGCTCCCTTACCCGCCGGACCTCCCCTCGGCGGTAGGCCCTCTTTATCTCGTCGAGGAGATCGCGGATTGCCGCAATTTCCTTAGCCGGATCTACCTGGATGATTCCGCTTCTAATGACTATCAAGGGCGACATTAAGAGACCGAAGTAGCGGCGGCGTGATGGGCTTGTCCCGCCAGCTTGTTCTATGACCGAGGCTATGCGCCTGGCGGTTTGGGACACCTCCTCTGGTGAGGCGAGAGTGGCAGGGGGAACCGAAGGGATGGCCTGTCGTAACTGCTGGAGTTGTTGGAGAGCCGCTGGTGGGAGCTGCCCTTTATGTTTTTGGGCGAGAATATGCGCCCGTACCACAAACGCGAAGGCGTCTTGATATTCTGCCAATTTGACCAGACGACCATCCCGAACGGCCCCAGCATACTCCTGGCTGGCCGTCAGGGAAAGCCGGGCGATCAGTGCGGATTGAAATTTCGGCAGTGCTAGCACATCGGGCGGGACAAGCATTTGAAGTCCCTGGTCGAGGAGAGCTGAAAGCTTCGTGACCTCCCGCTCATACACGTCCGTTGAGAACTGTGATTGCAGCAATTGGCCCAGCCCGTCCAGGGTACTGCGGACTTGGGCCTCAAAGTCAGGGTTACGGGCCCTGAGGCCCCGCGCTAGGAGATCGTAATGTTCCTCGAGAGGGTGGCCAGCATGTGCTCGGACCATCTCTATCTTCCCCTGCCGCAGGGCTTCCAGCGATGTGGTCACGTGCCCCCTCATCATCTCGATATTAACGGCCCAGCGCAGGTGGTGGGCCGAGAAGGCTACCGGTGCTGTCTCTGCTGCGGATAAGGCAGAGTTCAGCAGAGTAAGGAGGAGACAGGTAACCAGTGCTATCTGGAGCTTAAAATCCATCGCTTGCCCCTCATCATCGGGATTTGGTGGCCAGAGAAGCCACCACGTGAGTGGGTAAAGCCGACTTCCTTATCCGCAGGGTCATCGGCAAGGGATCTAGACCGAACTCGACGTTCTCCCCAATACGCCCGGCTTGTCTCAGGACACCACCGTGGCGTCCTGACCTTCTTCCTTGAGCAATAATGCTCATCTCGCTTAAAATCCGCTCTTGCTATCATTGCA
>JAZFYO010000499.1:0-5588 GCA_036443615.1 Binatia bacterium
CGCATTGCCACCGCGTTGTTTTTCTTGATTTCCGCCACGTCTCCAAGGGAGAGTTGATCTGAAAATCCCGTCACCGCCGCTCCACTGGCCCAGGTATCTCCCAATATTCCTACGCTAACGCGAGGAAAGGTGACGAAGAACGCTAAAGTGAGGAGGAAGAGGAATACGCTGATTTTTCCCATCAAGCGAAAGAGGGACCAGCTGACCACCTGGCCGTGTCGATCAGGGTCTACCCCTGCTGATTCCATGCCCTCCTTAAGGTGAAACAGCACAAGGACCCAGGGGGCAGTGAAGATATAAAGGATAAAAATTGAGGCAAAGGAAAATTCTATACTCAGGGCGGAGGCGGAGACCATGCTAAAGAGGGATAACAGGTAGAGTTGAAGCCAGTCCCGTCTCTTTTTGGGTGCGAGTAGTTTTACTGCCTGGAGGGCCAGAAGAAAGTGGACGAGCTCCTGGATGGGCAGGGTCTTGAGGATGAAGATCGAGAATAGGGTCAGGATAAAAACCCCCACGATGATGATGTTCGCCAGGAGCTTGGGCAAAAACCCCTTCCCCCCCCTGACCTCTGCGAGCACCGCCAAGACAAACGAGCCTCCAGTGAGTATCAGATAAGGGGAGGATAGCTCCCTAGTGAGAAGTAGACCGGCTAGGCCGAGGAGGATGAGGAAATAGGAAGAGGCAATAAAAATTAAATTAAAGGTCATGCCTGGACCACCTCGCAGGGGGGGAGGGAGGATGGGAGAGGAGCCTCTCCTTGAAGGAAGATTCCGCCCCCTTCACGGGTAACGTCGGTGCACCATTTCTCAAATCCTCCCTGAGTTAGGCTATGAGATGGCGCGATCAGGGCTAGCTTACGGAGGCTTACTTTTATCTCTTGCTTGCCGGCCGCGGGCTCCACGTGCTCCTCCCAAGTGGCAAAGGTCACAGCCGTCCCGTGACTGGCCAGCAAGCGCAGTAGGCTTGCAGCAACCTCTACAGCTTGTTCAAATCGCTCTCCGTCTACTCCGCGGTTATCAAAGAAAAGCGCACGGGGTTGCTCGATCTCCTCAGCGAACTCCTTCACCATGAGCTGACCCGTCCGGGCCGAGGTGCGCCAATGAATGAGCCTGTGGTCGTCTTCGGAAAGGGCGGGCCGAAGGCCCAGGATCTCTTCTCCCCAGCGCCTTTTTTTTCTTCCGACATGATCTTTTCCCGAAACCAGGGCGCGGACTCTTGAGCTCTCCTTATGGCCGGGATACGCGATAAAGCTTTGCTGGATGGGGATAATCCGAACTTTTTCAAAGAGACCGAAGGGAAATCGAGTCGCGATGTGGACAGGGCTGAATTGGTGACGCCCTCTCCATTTCACGTGAGCGAGATAGTGGAAAGTCCTTAACTCTCCCGGACCCAAGGAGGGGATATATCCCAAGGTTTGGCGAGGAAAGAAATCCCCCCCGTCCCGGATGGTAAGTGAGTAGGAGACTTTGTACTGATGGGGGTTTTGTACCTCCACGACGACCGCAAAGGAGATGCGGGCTGTGATCGCTGAAGGGAGATGGCGACGAACCTTGATGCCGCGCAGCACCCTCTCCGAGAGAATTCCCGAGACAATGACCACGCCTAGTAAAAGGCCGAAGACAAGATAAAAAAGATTGTGGCCGGTGTTGACTGCGATCAAACCTATGGTCAGGGTAAGAGCGGAAAAGAACCACCCCTCCCGCGTAAAATAAAGACGACGGTAAGGATAGATAAATCTCCTCCAACTCTTAATCATTGCCCATGCATGACTTAGGGTGTGTCCCAAGGAGTTCATAAGGGGATAGTCACCTCTTCGAGGAGTGCTCGGAGGATTCCCTCAGCCTGGCGTAAATGTGCAGGACCGTTCCCTCCATCCGGGAGCAGGAGACGGTGTGCCAGGACAGGAACCGCGAGATCCTTAATATAGCGTGGTAGCACGTAGTCGTTCCCTTCTAAGAAGGCGTAGGCCTGGGAGGCGCGATAGAGCGATTTTGTCGCACGCGGGCTTCCGCCCAGGGCGATAGCCGGTGAGTTACGGGTGGCCTCAACAATGTCGAGGACGTAGCCCACGAGGCTCTCTTCTACCCGGACTTGCTCCACGAGAGACTGCAGCTCCACTACTTCCTCTGCATGCATGACCGGCTTGAGGTCCTGGGGAAGGGGTGTCCCCGTTACTACCTGCCGCTCTGAATCCCGATCCGGGTAACCCAAGGAGATACGCATGAGGAATCGGTCGAGCTGTGACTCTGGAAGAGGAAATGTTCCCGCAAAGTCCGCTGGGTTCTGGGTGGCCAGGACCATAAAGGGGTTAGGGAGGGGATAGGTGGCGCTATCGAGGGTTACCTGCCCTTCATTCATCGCCTCCAGAAGGGCGCTTTGAGTCCGTGGTGTAGAGCGATTTATCTCATCGGCCAGGATAATGTGGTTAAAGATCGGTCCACCCTTCAACTGAAACTTCTGGTCTGTGGGCTCAAAGATAACAGTTCCAAGCAAGTCCGAGGGGAGTAGATCGCTGGTAAATTGAATTCGCTGAAATGAACAGTTAAGAGAACACGCCAAGGCCGAGGCGAGACTTGTCTTGCCGACCCCCGGGACGTCCTCGATTAACAGATGGCCCCGGGATAGGAGGCTTATTATAGCCAGCCGAATAGTCTCGTCCTTGCCCCGGATGACCTGACTAATATTGCTGATCAAATTTTTGAGATTTTCCTGCATGCATCCTACCTTTGGTTTAAGGCCAAAATATATTAACTTTTGTCCGGTACCACCGCAAGTTAGCGTGGATTATAGCTAAATTTTGGCGGGTGAGCGGGGAAAAATCACCGGCAAAGGTTAGTTTTAAAGCAAGAGGTGTGCCATTAAAACAAGGGTTAGGTCCGAAAAACACCAATTTTTCCGCTGTCTTGGGAGGCTGTGGTAGATTCTTGGAAGGCATCCGGGCTTTTAACCCCTGGCAATTGACAATAATTGGCTCGGGCTTGCCAATGATGTCATATTTAGTATGTCTTTCACGTATCGGATATTTATCCCTGAGAAATCCATGAGGAGAAGACGGAACGCTGGGGCAGGCTTGTCCGTTTTTCGGTCCCTGGAGAGGATTCAGCGATGGAGGGCCATAAAGGCAAATACCTTGGCGGTCTCAAAGACGCTATTAACCGAAACCAGATCGTGATCCGTGTGCTGGAAGCGAATTTCACGAGAGCCGTAGTTAACTGTCTGAATGCCTTTCACATTGAGTAACCCCGTATCATTCGCCGCCGTGGAGTAGCTGTATTCGGCCTCCCGTCCCAGCATGGTCTGAATGGCCTCTCTAAGAGAGATAACTACATCGGCGTCTCTAGATATCTCACAGGGATACATGAAGTCTTTTCTTTGAACCTCGACGCTGAAGGGCTCCAGGTTTCCTATGGTATTTTCCAGATCTTTGATGGCTTGATCCGAGTCATCACCGGGGAGAAGGCGGCGATCGAGAAGAATTCGACATTCACTCGGGATGGTGTGCGTGGCCTTGGGCAAGCTCTCGATAAATGTGGGGGTTAGTGAGACCCGTCCGAGCTGGGGATGGGTCCGGTCAGTGGGATAGGGCATCAGGGGTTTTAGCCTCTCCAGAACCTTGACGGCCCCTTCGATAGCATTTGTTCCCTCCCAAGGTCTGCTGCTGTGCGCCTGCTTGCCGCGCACCGATACGAGAATGTCAATACGGCCTTTGTTCCCGAGCTGGATCTGAGGGGGACCGTCGATGAGCCCCCATTCTGCCTGCACCTTCCCGCTACTCAACACATAGTCAAGGGAATCATGTTTCCCGCTCTCACCCGCCGTGCTGGTCACAAAAGAGAGATCCGCCGCCAGCTCCAACTTGCTTTTGGCGACAAGTTTCAATGCCAGCATCATTGCCGCCAGACTGCCTTTTTGCTCGCAAGCTCCCCTGCCCCAAACACATTCGCCTTTAATCCCGTGCGGTGTCCCATCTACGATCGCGCCGGAGTACGGGTTCTGCATGGTGCTTGGTACGGCGTTCATTGCGTAAGAAACAAGGAGGAGACGTTTGCCTACGCCCCTTCCCTTCAGGGAGGCGATGAGATTCCCTCTCTCGTCGATGACCAGAGGAATTCCGGCCTCCTCCAATTCGGGTTTTATGACTTCTCGGATGAAGGCGAGGACTTGAGGCTCCTCCTCAAGCAGGTCCGTTTGCGGACTGGGCCTCTGCACCACCTTGACCAGGATTCGCTTGACCTCTTCGACCTGAAGGTTTTCCTCAATGAGCCTTTTTGCCTCCCGGGAGTCCATTTCAGTTGACCTCCACTGTGGTGCCTACCTTTTGGTCTTGTGCCTTCCGGTACACGAGCTGGGCCGTAGCGACATCCTGGAGCGCGATTCCTACCGACTTGTAAAGGGTAATCTCTTCCTTGCCTGCCCTTCCGGGTTTTGAGCCGGCCAGGACCTCGCCGATCTCGGCGGCGATGTGATCCTCCTTGACTGCACCCTCTTTGATCGCCAGCAGAATATCTCCACATTCAGACTTGATGGCCTCGCGTGAATCCACCACTACCTTTGCCCGCTTGATGGTTGCGGCATCGATCTCCCTGATATCCGACCTGTGGGAGCCGACGCCGTTGATGTGCACACCGGGCTTGAGCCAATCGGCGCTGAGGATCGGGTCCTTTGCAGTCGTCACCGTGGCCAGCAAGTCGGCCCCGCGGACGGCCTCCTCTGCTGTACCTACAGGTTCGATTTCGATCCCGACCTCTGGTCCCAGCTCTTTTTTCAAAAGCTCGGCGCTTTTACCCGATGGACTGTAGAGCTTGACCCTGGCGATCCTCCGTACCTTGCATAGGGCCCGGATGTGAGTCCTGGCCTGTATACCGGCACCGAGCACTCCGAGCACGGGGGTTTCCGGGTTTGCCAGAGCCTTTGTTGCCACGGCAGACGCACATGCCGTGCGGATGGCGGTGATATAACTCCCGTCCATCAGGACCATCAGCTTTCCTGTCTCCGTGCTGTACAGGGCGATGGTCGCAAGAATGGCGGGCAGTCCCTGCTTGGGATTTTCCTGAAAGTAGGTGACCACTTTCATCCCCAAGGCGTTGCCCTCACTGAGATAAGCGGGCATGCTGGTCAATCGCCCATTGATCTGCGGCAGCGGCACGACCAATCGAACAGGCATCACGGCCTTGCCGGTGGAGAATTGAATGTGAGCCTGCTCTAGGGTGTCGATCAGCTCCTCGATGTTGAGAAGCTGTTGGACCTCTCTCTCGGATAGAACTAGCATCGTGGGGCAACTCATAGCATAAAGAGGATGAGGAGTGTTAGGTTCCGGAGGACTTTTCCTGTGGTTTCAACCCTCGGATCAGGGGGCTCATTTACGAAAAGTGTGGTTCCGTGAGTTCGAACCCCGGTCCTGGCAAGGGATTGAGCGTGCTTTTACAGGAGCTGCCATCCCTTCGCTTCAGTGGCCCCTCGGCGGGAAGCCTTAGCTGCTCGCTTCGGGCAGCCTCGAAACTCGATGCTGCTTTTCCTCAGCTTCGCAGAGGCTTCCAACGCCTCAGAATCAATCTTTCGCTCAGGCACGCCAGCTCCCTTTGCATCGG
>JAZFYO010000500.1:0-4463 GCA_036443615.1 Binatia bacterium
CCGTCACCCCAGCTGCTCCTCGCTCACTCTTTGAGCTTCAAAATATTAAACACAGCCACAGGGCGGAGGAAACCTTTTAGATGTACCTCTTCCAGAGGCTCAGCCTCGACCAGATTATCGATTTTACTGAGCGTCCTTTGATTCGTCAGAATCTGCCCCCCCTTAGCCTCCGAGGAAAGACGGGAGGCGAGAATGGGCACATTGCCCACCGCCCCGTAGTCCATCCGACCCTCAAAGCCGATCGTACCCAGGGTCGCATAGCCTGCGACTATACCCACCCCCAAATCCAAGTCGTAGCCTTTTTTGAGCCATCCCGGGCGAAGCTCTTTCACTCGCGCTTGCATATCCACGGCCATGCGGACCGCTATCTCCGTGTGGTCCTCCCGAGGGATGGGATCGTTGAAGAAGACCATGATTCCGTCTCCGGCGAAATGCTCCAACGTTCCCCCGAAGTTAAAGATCAGCTTGCCCATTTCGGCGTGGTAGCCCCTCAGGAACTCCATGACCTCTTCGGGCTCGGCGCTGTCAGAAAAATTGGTGAATCCGCGTAAGTCCAGAAAGACGACGGTCACCTCACGCCGATGGGTTTTGAACAGGTCGTCCCCCTCCTCCTTGAGAACAGTCTCGGCGATTTGCGGCGAAAGGTAGCGCTTGATGCGGCCCATGCGTTCGATTTCCTTCAATTGCTCCCGGACCTTGTCCTCCAGCGTCTGGTTCCATTCCTCTAAGGAGTCTTGCATCTCTTTGATGCGCATCATAGAGCGGACCCGAGCCAGAAGCTCAACGGTTTGGAAAGGCTTCACGATATAGTCGTTTGCTCCCGCGTCCAGGCCCTTCACGACGTCCTCCGGCGTCCCCTTCGCGGTTAAGAGGATCACCGGTAGGCTTTTGTATATTTCGTCTCGCCTCAGGTGTCGGATCACCTCGATGCCATCCATAATGGGCATCATATAGTCAAGGAGAATCACGTCTGGTCGAAAGGCGTCGACTTTTCTGAGCGCTTCCTCGCCGTCGTTGGCCCTTTCGATAGCGTAACCTTGGTCAGTCAACTCCTGCTCCAGGAGGTCGAGACTGTACGCGTCGTCATCCACGACTAAAATTTTGTTGGGCACGACAGGAGCTCCCAGTCATCATTACGCAATGAATTTCCTTATCTTTCGCATCAATTCATCCTCATCGATCGGCTTGGCTATGTAATCATCGCATCCAGCCTGGAATGCTTTCGTTTCTTCACCCACCATGACATGGGAGGTGACGGCGATAAGCGGAATATGTTTCAGTGTATCGTTCGCTTTGATTCTCTTGGTAGCCTCCCATCCATCCAGGATGGGGAGCCCAAGATCCATCAGGATCAGATCAGGGTTCTCTTGCTCAGCCCTTTTTACCCCTGACTCTCCGTCGACAGCCAGCACCACTTCGTATTCGTCTTCCAGAAGTTGGGTAATCAAGTCGCGGTTGAACTCGACGTCTTCAACCAACAGGATTTTTTTCCGCCTCATTTCGGGTACCTCCCATCTCATCCCTTGATGTTTTGGCCATCAAGACTCGCAGGAAGCGTAATTGTAAATGTCGTTCCTTTCCCCACCTCGCTCTCAACGCTGATATCACCGTTCAAAAAATGCACTAACCTTTTTGTAATGGCTAGGCCTAAACCAGTGCCACCGTATTTCCGCGTGCTCGACATGTCCGCCTGACGGAATTCCTCAAAAATATGATCCAGCACCTCTTTTTTCATGCCAATTCCCGTGTCGGACACGACCAGCTTCAGCGCCCCGTTTTCCTGCAAGGCCGAAATCTTGATCTCACCCCTCTCCGTGAATTTCGCCGCATTGCTCAGCAGATTGAGAAGGATCTGTTTCAGCTTCTCCCGATCGGTGTTCAGGATCGGGATGTCCGGGGCGATCTCGCGAATCAAGCGGACGCGGTCGTCCTTCACCATTGGTTCGACCGTGGACAGCACTGTGTGGACAAGCTCGTCCAATTTGAACGACTCTACAAAGACCTCCATCCGACCAGCCTCGATTTTGGAGAGATCAAGCAGGCCGTTGATGAGGTTGAGCAGGTGCTCCGCGCTGGTAGAGACCTTCCGTAGGTTCTCCTTCTGCAGGGCCGGGATCTGCCCCTCGGTCTTGCGCAGGACCAAACGGGTGAACCCGATGATGGCGTTGAGCGGGGTGCGCAGCTCGTGACTCATGTTGGCCAGAAACGCACTCTTGGCCTGGTTAGCCTCCTCGGCTAGGCCGCGCGCTTCCTCCGCTTCGTTCGTCGCGCGCGCCAATTCAGTAGTGCGCTCCTCGACTTTCTGCTCCAACGTTCGGCTGTACTCCTCTAATTTTTCGTGGCTTTCCCGAAGCGCCCCAACTAACTGTTTGAGTGAACCTCGCATGACATTGAGATCCTTGCCTAACATTCCGATCTCATCGCTAGCCCCTATGTCAATTGAGGCTTCCAAATTGCCTCTTGCGATCTGTGTTGCGGAGTTTTGCAATTTCGATAAAGGCCGCGCGATATATCGTCTTGTGATGACCATCGATGTCACGGAAATCGCCGCAATGATCACAATCGTTAACGCAATGATGCGTAAGATTTCAAAGATTACCTGTTCCTTGACGCTCCTGCGCGACATGCCGATTTGGATCGTGCCAACTATCGTTCCCTCAAAAAGGATATCAGAAGATTTTATAATGAATTCACGAGATTGTTCAGGATCTGAGAAATCAATTCGCTCAAATTCAGGACGCTTCGTTTCACTAATAACATCACCTTCCCACAATACCTTCACATACACAATTGCTTCATCCAAGAATAAGGCCCCGGTAAAATCCCTGACCACATCAGTCTCGAGATTCCACAGGGGTGTTGGCAAACTGTTCTCAGCCAGCTTCAGCGCATTATTTAATCGTTTTTCTAGTTCCGTATCAATTCTCCCAATATTGATCAGGATGGCGACTGTGGCAAAACCCAACAACAATAAGGTCACCACACCTATCAAAGCGTAGCTAAAACGACGACTAATACTGTGAGCCCTTTTGAATTGCCCGTACTGGTGCAAAAAGCGCTCACGCTTGGCGTCCGAAGCCGCAGTCGGTTTATCCATGGTTGTATTTTCCACGGAAGTCTCTATGCGCACCGCGAGACTCGCAGGGGAAAAAATCGGAGCGCAACGGAATAAAAGTCAGGTGCATGTTCTTGTTATGTTGCTATATATTTTATTAATTTTCGAACCATTTACTCTTTATGCTCTCCAATTTGCCACTCTTAATAAGTCGTTTTTTACCAGTATCAAAGGCTTTTAGAATTTCTTTGCCATTTGGATTACTTTTAAGTGCTACCAAATATTCTGCTGAAGAATCAAAAGCGGGAAGTTTTCTAAATTTAGTCTCCCAATTTTCCTGTTTTAGAACATAGTCCCAATTATATTCGTATCCAAGAAATCCGTCTAGCCGCTTGTGGTCCAGCATTTTAAATCCCTGTAAAATCTTACCAACATCATGCTTTTTGATATATGTAACTGCTTTCCATTTATCTCCATAAATAAATCCTCGCTTCACTCCAATTACTAATCCTTTGAGGGATTCCAACCCTCTCCACTCAATTGGATCATCCACGCGAACATAAATCAAATAATTCGCCTGATTAACCGGTTCTTCAGAATAATAAAAGATCCTTTGCCGTTCGGTGTTTTTACCAGTCGGGAAAAGAATATCTGCTTTTCCATTTTTGACATATGTCATAGCCCTTGCCCAAGGAGTAATTGACAAATGGATGGTATATCCCATTTCATGAAAGCTCTCTCTTAAAACATCCCAACTGTAGCCCTGAAATCGCACAGCATCATTACCTACTTGAATTATCTGATTTCTTTTGACTTTTCCCACAGTCATACAAAAAGGAGCATAATCTTCCAAGGTTGCAATTTTAACTATGTTTTCCTCAGCATAACTTAAAGTACTGATTGCCAATAAAATAAAAATAGAAAAATAAATCTTGCAGCGCATTTTACTCTGCCTTTGTGATTATTGGTTTTTTACCAAGCAACATAACTAGAATTAAACAGAACTGTCTAATACCTTAAACACTGCGAGTTCCTGCAGCCTATCTCCTCGACCCTGAATCGAATTTTGCATTGCATTCTTTCGAACCCAAAAGGGTTAGCCGAGCAGATGCGGTTTGTCGCTGCCGCATTAGGCTGCAGCCTGCTGCAGTCTATATCGCCTGGTTGGCAACCTTTGTACAAAGTAAAACGCCTTCCCGAGCGATGCTCCGCCGGAGAAGGCATCGGAACTTGCTGATGCGCCGACGATTGTGTCTGAAGTGGGCTGGAGTTATGCTTCGCCCCGGTTTCACCGCATTCCTCCAAAGAGGTCTCAAGTATTGCCTACAGGGCCAGGAGTGTCAACCTATAGGGCTTTCTTGCTGGGAAGAGTGCTTATTGGGAAGGGGTTTTCTTGGGTTAGCCGGTT
>JAZFYO010000501.1:0-4382 GCA_036443615.1 Binatia bacterium
TGGTGCGCGAGCCAAGGGCCAGCGTGATTTGGGCCCACTGGTGCGGGTTATCCTCCCCGAAAGAGATCCGAAAATTATTTCAGAGGCTTCCCAACCTTTATTGCGACCTCGCCTGGATCTACAAATTCATGCAAGATGATTTTCCCACCCCGCTGGTGGATGGAAAAAATGGGTTCCTGCCGGAGTGGAAAAAAATCATCGAGGATTTTCCCAATCGATTCCTGACCGCCGTCGACAACGGGGCCGGACCGCGCCAATTGCGGGATTATGACCGTCGCATTCGCATCATACGGACCGCTCTCGGAGGCCTGAATCCCGAGGTGGCCGGCAAAGTTGCGACAAAAAACTTTCACCACCTGATCGGCCAGAAGCCTAAATAGGACCACCCCACATTGGAAACCACAACTACTCCGGTTCAAGAAGTAACTTGAGGAAGTAGAAACGGTTACCTGGAAAGCCAAGGTCACGAAGGTCTCCCTCCACCCCTATCTAGGGAGTTAAATAAGCGCTAGTCCCACTTCATCTAAGATGCAATTAAAGCATCGTTTAATTGCGTTTTGGGGCGGTGGAGCTGCACCGTCACTTACGCTACGATTAAAACTTGCTCACAACTGTTCCCGCTCCCCATCGGTCTGCACCGGGTTTACCTAATCGATCCAACCTTCCGGCAGTACAACTGACTCGAGATTAACAAACTCTTCGACTCCCAAACCAGTACGTGCGGGTTTGATAAAACCCCTGTTATTTTTTCGCCCTCATGGCTTTCTTAACGAAACTATAGATCGGTTCCATGTCCATCCACTCCGCCTTCTCCGGAACCATGAATGTGACCCCATCTACACGGCGGACATCGGCCGACACCATGTCTTTCGGGATATCGATTCGGCGCGAGTCGGCATCTTTACTTACTCGCTGATACGCGATTTGCCCCTCGCGAGAGAGAAGCCAATTAATGGCAACCCGCGCGGCATTGGGATGAGGCGCTTTGTTAATTAGCCCAATAGCGCCGCTGCCGGCACCGAGTGCGGTTCCTTCCTTGAAACTTTTCGGACCGAACGCAGCTACCGGGAGGCCTTGTTTCTTTGCAGTATGAATTGTGTTGGATATGCCCGTGGAAAAAACAACGGCAAATTTGCCGGAGGCGAGCCAATCAGCGATCTGGCGGCGATCGCGGCTCATTGTCGGTTCCATCTCCGTGACGAGCCGGCGTAGGAACTCGGGGCCGAGTTGCGGGTGATAATAGACAAACCGTAAAGGCGTTTCATTACCGGGCCTAGTTGGATCATAGATTGCTATTTTGCCCTTAAACCTAGGGGTTAGGAGGTCCCAGAACGATTTTAGCTCCTCCGGATTGACCTGCTTTGTGTTGTAGTAAAAGTACGACTGCAATATGGCATTGGACGCGAAGAGATATTTTCGCTCCTTGTCAACGTATTCGTGCTTGCCCCCTAACCATTTTGACTCATCGACCACCTCTGGCAATATTAAATTAGGTGGAATGGGGTCAAGACCTTTCGTTTTGTACAAATTGACGTAGCCACTCGAAGAGCTGCCGAGATAGAGATCCCAAAGGTATTTCCCGGCCCTCCGTTCCGTGACGATTCTAGGCAGGAATCCCGACATACGCCCGCCCATCATCGCGATAGGTTTGATCTCGGGGTATTTTTTGTGAAAATACTGGCTGAAAACTATGTCGAAGTCGCGAGAGGTAACGAACGTTACCTCTTTTTCCTTTTTGGCAGCTTCAAGCGTCCTTTCCCATTCAACTTGCCAGGCCGGTTTTGATTCGGCAGCCCGGGGCGAGCTTGGATGGTTCGTGACAAAGGTTCCTAGTGTGAGCCCTAACAGAGTCAATAAAAAGAGCAGAAGTGATTGTGCCATGGGATCATTCTCCTTATCTTAAAAAGCGGACAGAAGGTGCCCAGCCTCGATACTCCAGTCAAGACATTTTATAAACATTGAAGGCAATCAAACCTCGGCGGCGACGGGACCCCGTTCCTAATGGCGCGGGGTGAGCGCCTCGCTTTCCTTTAGTGCTTCCGCGAAATAGTTTTGCCGATACCAGTCCGCGATCTCTCCCCCAGTCGTCAACCACACCCCTTTGTGGCTCGTGATGTACTTGAGCGACTTGTCCAACCACTCGATTCGCGGCGGCCGGCCCGTCAGGAAGGGATGGACCGCGAGCGATATCATGCGGGCGCCCTTCTCCGATTCCTGGTAGAGGGTGTCGAAGTGCTCGGAGGCGTACCGATACATATCGTCCGCATGCCAATGCCACTGGAGGAAGCCGCTCATATCGCTGATGTTGCTGTACGGCAACGCCACGAGATGGCCGCTCCGCGCCCTGACCGGAAAGGGAAGCTCATCCGCGGCCCAGTCCGCGAGATAACTGAAGCCGGCCTCCACAAGGAGGTCGACGGTGTTGGGCGTCTGCTGGCGTCCGGGACCCAACCATCCCCGGGGAGCGGTACCCGTCGCGTCCTGGATGATCCGCGCGACTTCGCCGATGAGTTGCCGTTCCGCCGCTTCCTCCAGACCCACCAGCCGCTGGGAATTGCTCATGCCATGGCCCATCCACTCCCAGCGCCGCTCCACGCCCGCCTCCACCACGGTGCGCTCGAAACGGCACACCTCCGCGTTGAGCGCTACGGTGGCTCGGGCCCCGTATTTGTCAAGGACGTCCATGATCCTCCAGACGCCCACGCGGTTCCCATAGTCCCGTTCCGCGTACGCGTGCAGATCCACACTCCCGGGAATGCGACCGGCGAGCCCCACCTGGTCCGGTCGAAAGTGCTCAATGTTGGGAATCAGCCACACCGCGATACGGGCATCGTTTGGCAATTTCAAAGGCGGCCGCTGAGGCAGCGGCCAGAACGGATAGCGTGTGTTTTCCACGAGTAGTTCCCTCTAAAACGAAATATTCCGAACTGACTTCCTCACCCCTCCTTGATCATCTGGATGACCTGGTCCGTCGTGCGAACCCGGGACATACGCGGAAAGACCAAGTCCATCAATACGTCGTGGGCTTGTTGGTCATGGGACGTAGCGCAGGCGTCACGCGCGACGATCAAATGGTAGTCCAGGTCCCTGCCGCCGAACACCGTAGCAGCCACACCGACATCCGTGGAGCCACCGGAGATGATGAGGGTATCGATGCCGCGAGCCCGTAAGCCTAGGTCCAAATAAGTCTGAAAGAATGCATTCCAACGGTATTTCGGGATATAGTAATCTTCAGGCCGAGGATCGAGCTCAGGGACCACCTCGGAAGTACTCTCGCCGGCCACCACACGAGGACGACTCCTGGTCACCACGCCGCCGGGCCAAGGTTTGTCAGACATGGTTGTATCGGTGAGAAGTAAGGCCGAAATCGCATCGTCAGCGCGGTTATTACCATACGCAAAGAAGATCGGTATGCCGACCTCGCGTCCTGCTTTCATGAGACGCACCGCGTTGTCCAGCATCGCCATCTTTCGTACCTTTCCAACCCCTTCGGCTCCATGGACGTACCCGTTCAAGATGTCAAAAAATAGGACCCCTGTTTTCTTAATGTCGATATTGTTCTGAGTCATTTGCTAATAACTCCTACCCAACGTATGCGTTTAGATGTTTTTTTCTTTTCCATGACAGCTGAACTCCCCATGCGTTAGCCCATCACACCGCTTACTTTCTGATTCCTTCCACGGGGTCAGTACCATTTGCCACCGAGACGGCGTGAGAGGCAGCGTTAGGGTTGCCTTATTATTGTTTGTGCATTTGGTTGACCCATGAATTCCAAGGGACCTATCCGCTTGCCGATATCAATGGCCATGTTTCTCCAAAAACAAAAAGGCACAGGCGGCTTGATTCCTTGTCCCGGTACCATCTCTTGAAGAAGTCGCCCCTAGAGTATGTATATGTACGGAGCTAAAACTATTTCGCGCACGCAAACCGGAAGCACTTTATGCCTGAATAAGCTGGCTTGTCAAGAGGTGCACTACCTGAGTGCTTCGTATGGAAAGATTCCAAAGAAGGGAAAGAAGGAAGAAGGGGTCAAAAGAAGGGGTAAAATCTTTTGTTGACAATTGTTCACTCTCATCTCAGACCCTCCTACCTGTCCCATGCGTCATGCGGAGATGCGGATTATCAGCTTTATTGGCTAGCCCGAAGTCATTATTTACACCAGACGCATTTAAATAGCTCATGAATTGAGTCCTACCTGAGACTCAATTAAAGCGTCGATTAATTGCGTCTGGGCAGTCCGATGTAGCGGAACACCAAGCCCAGAGCGTTCCTGGGCTTCAGCGGGGAGTGATTGGCCTCACGGTTTTGGCCATCACGATAGTTCTTCGAGAAGTGACTTTGCCTCTTTCAGGTCGGTCGTGTCAAACCCCTCAGTAAACCAG
>JAZFYO010000502.1:0-2966 GCA_036443615.1 Binatia bacterium
AAGCGTATTCCCCTTGGTCAGCCCCCTTCCCTCCGTGGCCTCCGCCGTCCCACCTCGGACGTTGTTCGGCCACTTCCTAGGTACTATGGAGCTGTCCGACTTTCTATTCCCGTTCGTCATTGGATTATGTCCTCAGACTTCCCAATGCGGCCCTCTTACCCTCTGCCAAGGGCGGACACAGGATCTCCCGGTTCCCGTGCAAGGTGTTTCCGTACGCGCCAAGGTCTCCGACCGCGCGGGGTCCGGACATGTCTCGCGCTAGCGACATGCCAAGTGTTGCTTTCCGACTGACCCATATCGTCAGCACCCTGGAATCAAAAGCATTTCACGGCTCAATACTTGGCCCGCACGTACCCCTGTCAACGCTTCAGCCATGGCATTACTGCTACCGCCGCATGACTCGGGGCGCCTCCGATGGAAACCGTGCTGAGCCCTTCTTTCGTCAGGTCCACCTCCACACCCAGGGCTTTTCCGTGGCTCTTGGCCTCCTCCACTACTCCGGGAGGAAAATAGTGATGGTGAATGTCGATGGCACAGGTGCGCATGATTTTTCCCTTTATGATCCTATGGCTCGACTATCACACCACCGGAAGAAAGGTCAACTTTTCCTGCGCAAGCCGAGAAAGCGATAAAAGATGATAGAGCTCACGACCAGAGAGGCTATAGAGGTCAGGGCCAACCCCAGCGCAGCGCCAAAAATCGTGACGGAAGTGCCGATCACGATGGATCCGATCGACCGCATCCCCTGATCCATCTGAAATACGCTCATTACCCTACCCAAGAGACCGTAAGGCACATGCATTTGCAGGATTATCCGGCTGAAAGTGCGGCAAGCGGAATGTCCCGCTCCCACGAGGGCCAAGAGGGCGATCGACAACCATAAGTTGCCGGAGAGGCAAAAGAGGATAAGAGATACGGGCGTGGCGGTTGCCGTGATCCAGAGGATAGTCTCCTGCCGGACCCTATCTCCCATGGCGGCGATTGATGTTAAAGAAAGAATGGCCCCGAATCCTGGAGCGGCCATCATCAACCCCAAACCTCCAGGCCCCACATTCAGAATCTCCTTGGCATAAACCGGCAGGAACCTCTGATAGGTACCGACGAAAACGCTGATGATATAGGCGATCCCGATGCTGAGCAGGACCAACGGCTCGTGCCAGATATATCGGAACCCCTCTTTGACTTCCCACAAGAAATCCCCGCCATCGTTCCCGTAGCTTTTCTTCGGGATTCGGATCAACACCATTTCCCATGCCGATATCAAGAGGGTCACGGCGTGGATCAGAAAGCAGCCCCCAGCGCCGATCCACAGAATCAGGACCCCGCCGAGAGAGGGACCCGTCACCCGGGCGAAATTGAATCCGATCGAGAAGAGGGCAACCGAATTGAGAAGCTCGTTCTCGGGGACGAGGTCGCGAAGGAGCGATTGAGAGGCCGAGGGATTGATGGACCTAACTGTCGAGTAGGCGGCCTCCAGAACAAGGATGTGCCAGAACTCCAGAATCCCGGCAAAGTAAAGAGCGGCCTGCAAAAAGACCGGAATCGAAATGATGAACTGGGTCCATATGAGCAATCGGAGACGGTCGTAGCGATCGATGAATACGCCGATAAAGGGGTAGAGGAGGAGTCGAGGGGTTGCCTCGAATAGACCCAAAATCCCCAGAGCAAATGCCGAGCCGGTAATCTCGTACACCAGCCAGTAGAGCGCAATCTCACGAACGAACTGGCCCATGGAGGCGATAAGGTCACTGGACCAGAATAGCGCGTAGTTTTTATGCCGTAGCGAGCGAAAGGTGCGGATGGGAGAATTCAACTTCGATAATCCTGTTTAGAACGGACAGCGCCGTATCAAGACTCTTCCTCGGGTCGCCCCATTGCCCTCAAGATAACCCCGGCAATGTTGCGTCCTAGGCGGCCTACACCAACACCAACGTGGGAAGGATAGATGCGGATCTTGGCTCCGTGCTGGATGATTACGTAGGGGAAGTTCTCGCGATCTGCGCGGGAGTCATCAGCTTGGCTAGAAGGTCACGGTTTTTCCTGCCCAGTTTTTCACCCCTCGCTGCCGCTAGGTTGTACCACAGATGCGCTAGGACAAAGTCCTGCGGTACACCCTCACCTATCTGGAATATGGAACCGAGACTAGCCTGGGCCTTGACGTTACCCTGGGCGTCAAACTGCCGAAATATTCGTAGCGCGGCAGCGTAATCGCCACGTTGATAGGCCTCGTATCCCACAGAATAGTCGGCGGCATGGGCCGTCACGACTCCGGCAAACAAGGCAACGGCTAGACCGATGGCAATTTTTTGACTTGTCATCCGTTTATTCCTCTAAACGTATCGACTATCAGGTTATGGGGGAGGGTAGCAAGGCGAGCCAAACAGGGCTTATTTCCGGCATTAGCCTACCTGCCTAGGCGGCCCAGGCACTTGGGATTCGGCTCCAAGGCTTGCCAAGGTCTCTCCGAGACCAGAGCTTCCCGAGGCTCTCCCTCCTATAGAAAATATCGACACTTAAATCTCAGATTCGCCGCTCGGGGAGCGGCTTGAAGGTCACAGCCGAAAATTTTCTAAATTTTTTTCGCAAATCAGCCAAAGTGGCCTTGTAGAAGGTAAGGAAGTCTGCACCGCTTTAGGCTTGCTGGCCTTGACACCCACCACCCAGAGCACCAGCCTCGCATGCTGTGAAAACGTATATAGCCAAAGTGGTGCTGACTAACAGGCTAAGACGAATAATCACGTTTCTCCTCCACTCAACCGCTGGATATGGGCTAATGATCATCAGGCCTGGAAATTCGACATTTTTGTTATGCGAGACACGGTTCCCGAACGACCTACGGATTTTCATATAGCTCGACGCCGGCGGGATCCGTCCCCTGGCCGCTTGACCTTCCAGGGCATGCGGAGATCGCCACGATACAGGTCATATTTGCCAACAGATCGATGTAGTCTCCTTTAACTGCATCG
>JAZFYO010000503.1:0-3226 GCA_036443615.1 Binatia bacterium
TCAAGCGAGCGGCTTCAGGGAACCACTGGTCCCAGCAGACAAGCACACCAATATTGCCAAAACGTGTCTCAAAGCTGGGAAATCCAAGGTCTCCGGGGGTGAAGTAGAATTTCTCATAATAGCAGGGGTCATCCGGAATATGCATCTTGCGGTATTTGCCCAAGATCGATCCATCCGCATCGATGACCACTGCCGTGTTGTGATAGATTCCCGAAGAGCGCCTCTCAAAGACCGAGGCCACCACAACGATCTTCTCTGTCCGGGCTAGTCGGCAGAGGCTGTCCGTGGTCGGACCCGGGATCGGCTCCGCATTTCGGAAGAATTTCGGATCCTCGCTTTGAGGGAAATAACGCGAGACAAAGAGCTCCTGAAGACAGACAATCTGCGCGCCCTTGCGAGCTGCCCGTCGGACTCTCTCTATTGCCTTGGTAAGGTTGGGCTTGGGATCCCCCCCTGCCTTCATCTGGACAAGTCCAATCCTAACCACTTGTCCACCCCTCTTGCGAGACACTTTGGCAACTCCCACTTTCGGTTATCCTATCATAAACGGAGGGAAGTCTCTTGTCGTTTTTGTGGTGCGACTCTTAATTTCATGAGCTTCCACTTCTTCCTTCCCGTTGACCTCTCGATGACCAGCTCCCACTGTGAACTTTCCGAAGTCAGAACTCGCCTAACATCCCGATCCCGTATGAGGAGATAGACCAGGCCACCCTGCGTTTCGAGTCGGGCCAAATCCTCAGGTCTGGATAAAACAGGGATCATCTCCCGCTCCAGGTAAAAATTGAAATCGTTCATCCTGTCCGCATAGATATACAGGAGGTCGGCCTGCGATACCCGCTGTTTAACCTCCATAGCAAAGATCCGTGGAGACTTGTACTGGTTGATCACCGGAAAAACCCAGAGTGAACTCACGAGGACGCCACCGAGAACGATGGCAGCCAACCAAACAGAGCCAGAGAAAAGAAGATTTTTTTTAAAGGCCTGGTAGGCAAATAGGCTTCCAAAGGCAATCACCGGAGCCAACGCGATGGACCCAAGGAGCATGTCAGGGCGAATCCAATAGACGACAAACGGAAGCGAGAGTGCCGTGACCCCCAGCATGCCAAAACAGAGGCCAGCAACAGCCGTGAGGGCCCTGAGTCGGAGTCCCTCCCCTTTATTGGACTCAAAATTTGATCCAACCAGGGCATGCCCTAAAAAGATGGCAGCCGGAGGGTAAAGAGGCAAGAGATAGAGAGCTCTCTTGGTGTCGGATAAAGAGAAAAAGACAAAGATGACAAAAAACCATGTGGCCAGAGAAAAGGCGGCAGGGCTAAGAGGCACCCTCCGTATCGGCCAGGCGGCAAAGGGCGCAAGCACAAGGAAGGGAGTCCAGGGGAGAAAATCGGCGGGGAAGTTGATCAGATAATAATAGAAGGGTCTCCTGTGTCCCAGCCCGGAGAGATACCTCTGGATGTGATGGGTCCAGAAGAAATCGTTTATCCATTGCCCCTCGGTCTGCAGGCTCACTGCGACAAACCAAGGAGCCGCGACCAAGAGAAAGACCCCCAGGCCTGGCCAAAGCCTTAGCCTGCGAATACTTTGGCTATCTCCCCTCATGAGCAAAAGGCAGAGAAAAATTAATCCCGGAAGGACAAAGCCGATCAGTCCCTTGGTGAGAGTGGCCAGGCCCATGAGTCCATAGGCCAACATCGCTGATCCACCTCTGTCATGCCAGGCGCGTAAGAGGATATAGGTGGAGGTGGTGAAAAAAAAAGTGAAGAGCATATCGGTGTGGGCCCAACGAGCCTCCCACACAAAACGGGCGGTCGTGGAAAGGACCAAGGCAGCGAGAAGCCCAACCCGGTGGTCGAAAAAATCCCTTCCCAGCCGATAGCTAACAATTACAAGCCCGATGGAAGACAGGGCAGAGGGAAGCCGCAGAGTCCACTCGGAAACCCCCCCGATGAGATGGGAAAAGGCCACGACCAGCCAGAAATAGAGGATCGGTTTATCCGTGTAGAGATTGCCGTTGACGGTTGGAACTATCCATTCCCCACGGGAGAACATCACCCTGGCAATCTCTCCGTAGCGTGGCTCCACAGGTGCCCACAGGTCCCTGCCGCCTAAAAAGGTGAGGGTGAGGAGAAGCGAAAAAACAAAGAGGAAAGGTAGGTGATACCTTTCCTCTTCCAGCAGATGCTCCATTCCTGCCTATTTCAGATGCTTGGCAAAGAAAGACTTGGTTTTCTCCCAGGCGTCCTTGGACGACTCCGGATGGTAACTCTCCCTCTCGTTACAGAAGAAGCCATGGGTCGCCTCTTGATAGACCTTGAGGTCAAAATTCTTCTTGTGGTCTGTCAGGGCCTTCTTGACCATTTCCACGTGTTCCTGGGGGATGAGGGGATCCTTTCCGCCGAAAAAAAGTGTGATCGGGCAGTTGATTTCGCTCGTACGATCCAGCGGGCTTGGCTTGCCTGCCGGGATCCCTCCCCCGTAGAAGGCCACTGCCGCCTTGATGTCTTTGTTGTGATGGGCCGCGGTGAGGTAGGTGAAACGACCGCCCATGCAAAACCCCGTGACTCCAATGGCCCCTTGCTTGACGTAGCTCTGCGATTTCAGGTGGGTGATGGCTGCGCCGACATCCTCCATCACCTTGGGATCCTGCAATCGGTTCATGATCCCAATGGCCTTCTGCAGCTCTTTATAAGGAACAAGCCTCTCAGACTCACGGTGATAGAGGTCCGGGGCAATGGCGACGTATCCCTCACGGGCAACACGCTCGGTGACGTCCTTGATATGGCTGTTAACACCGAAGGCCTCCATAAGAACGAGGATGGCCGGACTAGTCCCCCCATCCTTTGGACGGGCCTCGTAGGCCTCCATTTTACCATCACTGGAAGGAAGCTGGTGGGTCGCTGTAGTGATCTCCATAGGATCCTCCTTTGCAAAAATCTCTGCCACCTGCAGAGTGTCTGATACCTCTAGCAAATTTCTTTTCTTTCATCCAGCCCCTTGATTCAATGTAATCCCCGCCTCTTGAGGCGGGCACAAAGCCGATGGGGTTTCCAAAGGGGAGAAGCGGCAGCTCTCCCCTTTGGTCGAACACGGGGATTTAAACCCCGTGTTTGATATAACTTGATTCTTAGTTCTGCACCTATCCCCTCACCGATGAACTGAAGCGAGCCTCAAAATCCGCTTTGCTCAAGCTGCCGGCCCCCGCCAGCTTCTCGAGCATCTCGGCAGC